>JBOEHF010000243.1:0-788 GCA_050633805.1 Candidatus Nitrosopumilus sp. | reverse complement strand
TATTTTCAAAAAAAGACTATATCTCACAATACAAAGTTTTGAGCAATCCTGAGCCTGAAATGGGCTGCAAAGTAGAAGATTTAGGATTGGATGAATCAATAACAGAGCATCTCAAGGAATTGAACATTGAGCAATTTTACAAATTTCAACAAGATGCAATTGAGGAAATAACATTTGGAGAAAACATGGTAATTGAAGCACCCACAGCTTCGGGAAAAACAGAAGCATTTTTGATTCCAGTAATTCAGAGAATAAAAAAAGAAGCAAGTGAAGGAAATGTTTTTGCAGTTTTTGTGTATCCCACAAAAGCATTATCTCGTGATCAATATCCAAAAATTCAGAAATTCGCAGACAAGATTGGAATCAAAGTCAAAGTCTTTGATGGAGATACAAAATTAGAAGAAAGAAGAGAAATAATGGATAATCCACCAGAGATACTTATAACAAATTTTGATGTGTTGCACTATCATATGTGGCATCAAACAAAGTTCTCATCATTACTAACATCAACTAGGATTCTTGTAACAGATGAAGCCCACGTGTATTCAGGAATTTTTGGGACAAATGTTCATTACATTATAAAAAGACTCAAAAGAATTTGTACAAACAAAGTACAGTTTGTGGCAGCATCAGCTACACTTGATAATGCAAAGGAATTTTGTGAGAAATTATTCGGATCTAAGATGCAGAAAATTCAAGGGTCAGGAAAAAAAGGACAGACAGATTTTGTAATGCTTTTTCCATCACTTAGAACACAAAGGGCATTGATGGTAGAATTGACAAAAAAA
>JBOEHF010000242.1:0-535 GCA_050633805.1 Candidatus Nitrosopumilus sp. | reverse complement strand
CTTGATTTTGGAAAAAATGATTTTATGCTATGTGAAAATGCAATAAAGAAATACCCCACTGTTTGAATTGCAATTCCCAAAGTCTGAATCCATCTTTCAATACTGCCCGACTTTGTTACAAGATCTTCTACCATATATCCTGACCATATGATGAAAAATCCTAAACTAATTGAAAAAAATGCAATTGTTAATCTAAATAAAGTTGGACTTCCAGTATTCCTAAATCCAACATATGACATTATTCCTATTGCAAGTCCTACCAAAAATCCTACTAAATTAAGAATATTTTCTAATAAAAATTCCAACGATGAATAGAAAGACGATTAACTAATTATTTTAATCTGATGAATGATTACACTATTTTGTTAATCCCATTCATCTAATGAACCTGAAGTTTGGCCTTCAGTACTACTTGCATAATCCCCCAAAATGTCTGAATATTTTGATTCATTATGTGCCACAAATTTTACATACTCTCCATAACTCATATCCAAGTCACAAGAACCACATTTTACAACAGAATAATCCATTGCTA
>JBOEHF010000241.1:0-657 GCA_050633805.1 Candidatus Nitrosopumilus sp. | reverse complement strand
AAAACCCGTGTGTAATCACCCCATTTTTGGGAGAGATCAACATTACAGAGAACTAAAATGTTTAATTCAGACCACCTAATTGTGCCCAATCACATGTTTTTTTCAAGCCATCTCCGATCTTAACTTTTGGGTTATAACCAAGAAGTTTTTTGGCATTTGAGATATCCATTTTTCTTCTTGTAATATGATCAAAACTTCGTCTAGGTTTGAAAGAAATTTTTGATTTACTTTTTGTTTGTTTGATAATTTCTTGTGCAATAAATGAAATTTTTGTTTCTTTTCCAGTTCCAAGATTAAAAATTTGATTTTTTCCTTTTGGTTTTGTTCCTGCTAAGATTATTCCATTGACTACGTCATCAACATATGTAAAATCTCTAGTTTCGTTTCCCGTTCCAGTTATGATTAGATTTTTTCCAGATAAAGCTGCTTTTATAAAATTAGGTATTACATTTCGATATTTTCCAGATGGATCGTATGGACCATAAGAATTTGATAATCTAACGATAGTGTAATCCATTGAATATAACTCATGGATGGCATTACAGTAGAATTCTCCAGATAATTTACTTGCAGCATATGGTGTTGATGGCTTTGGGAATGAATTTTCTTTTTTCATTATAGAATCACTTTGGCCATATAATGATGATGATGAAGTAT
>JBOEHF010000240.1:0-442 GCA_050633805.1 Candidatus Nitrosopumilus sp. | reverse complement strand
GGGGATCTTGCCAGAGTCCTGAGTATACCAAATATGCCCATTCATCATCAATCATTGATTTGAATTTGTTTTCATGTTTGGTGTGAACCATTTTCTCTAAATCTGTATGAGCTTCAATAAGACATGTTGCTGCTGGGGTTTCATACACTTCACGAGATTTGATTCCCACAACTCTGTCTTCAATGTGATCAACTATTCCGACTCCTGCATTCCCTGCTTTTTTGTTAATGTATTCAACTAGTTTTAGAGGTTCCATTGTTTTTCCATCTACGCCAACTGGAATTCCTTTGTTGAATTTAATCTCCAAGTATGTTGGCTTGTCTGGCAAGTTTTTTGTTTTAACCCAAATGAATGCATCATCAGGTGGTTCATTGTATGGATCTTCTAATACCCCTCCTTCGATTGCTCGTCCCCACAAGTTTTGATCAATACTGAATTTTTT
>JBOEHF010000239.1:0-1015 GCA_050633805.1 Candidatus Nitrosopumilus sp. | reverse complement strand
CTGTTTGTCTATCACGAATGCTAAGATTTTGGGAATTGACTTCTTTTTCGCCTATTACTAGGATATATCGAATCCATTCTTTTTCAGCTTCTCTAATTCTTTTACCAATACTTTCATTCCTGTCATCAATGTCAACACGGACATTATTTGTAGAAATTTTATCAGAAAGATTTTGAGTGAATTCATGAAACTCTTCTTTGAGTGGGATTATTCTAACTTGTGTAGGGGCCAGCCATAGAGGGAATTGTGGTTTTCGTCCCTCATAGGAGTCTTTTGCTGCTTTTTCCAATAGAGCATAAATGATTCTCTCAATTGCACCACTAGGAGAATTGTGTAAAATGATTGGATGTTGTTTTATGTTATTCTCATCAACAAAGTCAATATCATATCTATTGCCATTTTCTACATCGATTTGGTCTGTTGATAAAGCTGATGCCTTTCCAAGTCCATCAACAAAATTAAACTCCCATTTCAAAACAAAATAAAAGAATTTTTCTTTCCACATTTCAACTAGGACAGGTCTACCATGTCTCTTTACTAATTCTTCAATTGCAGGTTTGTTTTCATTGTAAAAGTCTTCAGTAAATCTAATTGCCATGTCATAGTCAGCTTCATCAATTCCAAGTTCCCTTAGGACACTTTGAGAAAGATCAAAACGAACCTTGATCTCATCAACTGCTTGGGCCATATCCTTGCAAAATGCATGACAGTCAGGCATGGTAAATGCCCTCAGGCGCCTCAAGCCAACTAATTCACCAGATTGCTCTCTCCTGAAACTATAACGAGTAAGCTCATAGAGTTTGTATGGCAAATTCTTGTATGAGAGCTGATATTGGTTTGCCATCAGAAACTGACCAAAACAAGCAGCAAATCTCAAAAAGAGTTTTTTGCCTTCTGAATCAATATTGTACTGTCTAGCCGGAAATCGATTAAAGTAACTAACCATACTTGGATGTTCTGAGTCATACATGATTGGAGTTTCAACTTCATAGCCACCATATTCTTTGACCCTATC
>JBOEHF010000238.1:0-430 GCA_050633805.1 Candidatus Nitrosopumilus sp. | reverse complement strand
ACTATAATTTTATCAGCATTCCTAAATGAATCCATAGCCAAACGTTTTGGTCTTACAAATACATGAAAATCTGCAAAATCAAGTACATGTTTGACTTTTAATTTCGATTTAATTTTCATTGCAGGGTATGAGCTTCCAATTCCAGGCATGTATGAGTAAACATAATCAATTTTTTTTTTCTTCATTATTTCTGAAGCGATCTTTTGGATTGATCGATTACACAAAAAATAATTTACATATTTTCCTATTCCTCTTTTTCCACTAAACGGTGTGAAGGATGGAGGATGAATCTCGTATACATTAAGGGAATTTTCTTGAAAATTTGCAATTGGGGGATTTTTTTTTTCTGGTCTAATTACAAAGATTGTTACTTGATGACCTCTTGCTGAAAAAGCCTTCATTAAAGAGAAAACCCGTGTGTAATCACCCC
>JBOEHF010000237.1:0-420 GCA_050633805.1 Candidatus Nitrosopumilus sp. | reverse complement strand
TTGTCAGCTGCAAAAACCGTGAATGCCTCGTTTGGTCTTTCCTCGAATTCCATCTCTGCAACACCCGGGCCCATTCCTTTTACATTTCCTGAAAAAGAATCCCTTAGAAGATCTTGTCCTGCACCATACAGTCCTTCTTCTTTGGCTACTTGGGTTCCTGCCATGAAAGCATCCCATGCCAATTTGTGGATTTGCTGATTGTCAACTCCGTGTGTATGTGTCATGACAATGTGGGTATCGTCCCCGCAATATCCTATGTAATAATCGATGAGTAGATCTGCTGAATTTTTGACGGTGTTTCTAATTGCTTCTATTAGTCCATCACTAGGTTTTGTATGTCCGCCAACCCCGCCGACATCTGCTTTGATAACTGAAACTGTAATTTTCATAAATCTCATTTTTGTACCTTTGATTTATGTG
>JBOEHF010000236.1:0-3081 GCA_050633805.1 Candidatus Nitrosopumilus sp. | reverse complement strand
TATTCAAATTCTAAACTACTTCTGAATCCCAAGTAAAGTGATGCCGTGTACAAATTACCAATCATACTTGATGCAATAAGTGAACTAGAAAGTTTTGATTCGTAAACTTCTTGATATGCTTGAGTTTTTGTAAATAATTTTGTAAACTCGTGATCTTTTGCCATGAATTCTTCGTCACCCAATACAGATTCAATTGTACCTCTTGGATCTTTTGGTATTGGTTCTTCAATTCCAATTTCTTGTAATATTTTCTTCCATCGTGGTAGCTGTCTCCATTCATGTCTGACTAGATATGCTAATGCCTTCTTTCCCATGTTACTGTATGGTAAGTGCATGTTGATGTAATCCATATGGTCTAAAATTGTTTCATCTACTTCCATCTTGATTAGTCCAGTTGAAATAACTTTTTTCTTGTATGCTTCTAGTGCTTTTCTAACTTGAATCATGTATAGTAAATTGGAGTATTGTCCATGTACAATTGGCGTTTCCTTTCCAAATGGTCTGTAAAAATCATATTCATCTTTAATTGATGTTGATGTAACTTTAGGATCAAATGCAAGCAATCTTGGATTATCATTTAGAAGCATCACAACTGCACCTGCGCCTTGGGTCATCTCACCACTAGAACCCATATCGTATTTTGCAATATCTGAAACTACTACTAGGGCATGTTTTCCTTCGGCTTCCCCTGCTCTAATCCAATTTGTNNTTGTCATAGAGTGCATAAGAACCACTTACACAAGCAAATTTGGTTTCAACTCCTCCACAATGCTCAAAGGCCCCTTGGCCGTAAACTTGCTCTAGCATGCCAATGACGTATGAATTCATTGCTTTTGACTCATCAAAAGCAGATTCTGTTGAAACGTATAGTCTTCCAATGTCTTCTGGGGACAATTTGTTTTTCTGCATAATCCTCAAACATGCATTTGCTGCAAGACATGCAGGGTCTTGATTAGCATCTACAATTGCCATTTGAGAAACCCCTAGACCTTTTTGTAATTTTACTGGGTCTAAACCTCTATTATCTGCAAAATCAGCTGCATCAAGATACAACCTTGGTATGTATATTGCAATATCATCTATTCCAGCTGCCATAAGCTTGGCTTCGAGTTTGTACATTTAAGGATATTGGGTAAATTCTAAGTAGCTAGGAAGGGAATTTTTGTAATTTTCTTTGACATTCTATTCGTAAATTGATCGCAAGAGGCTATTTTTTCAACTCATTTTCAAAAACTCTCTCAAATGTTTCGTATGGTTGTGCTCCAAACAATCTTGTAGTCTTCCCATCAGGTCCTATGACAAAAAATGCCGGTGTACCAGTCAACTCTAAACTTCTTGCGTCTTCATTACTTGCAAGAATTGTTTGTGAGTGCGCTCCATCTAACATGCATTCAGACCATTTATCCATGTCTAGTCCTATCTCCTGTGCAAATTTACCTAGATTCTCTGATGATGCCCATCCATTATTTTCTCCAGTCCAATTCGAATACAAAATATCGTGATATTCCCAAAATAATCCCTGATCATTGGCACAATGGGCTCCGTGTGATGCATTTACTGAATCAGGGCCGATAATGTTGTAATCTTTGAATATCATTTTGACTTTTCCTGTTTCAACATAATTCTTCAAAATATTCCCTTCAGTTGAATGAAAGAATACATTACAAAAATGACATTGATAATCTCCAAATTCTACTAATGTAATGGGGGCATTTTGATTCCCAAGAATTGGTGAGCCATTATCAATAAATGTGTTGATTGTGATCTTTGCAGGACCAATCTGTTGAGCAGTAGGAGTAGGCTCGATTACAAGTTCTGTTTCATTTGCTAAACTATCAAATCCAATAAAGGCAACAATTAATGTAATAGATGCAATTGCAGCTCCTATTCCTAGAGAAGGTCCATGAATCAATTATTTTTCAAAACATTTCGGATACATTTAGTCTTTTGTTCTATTGACTAACCCTTCTTACACTTTTTGTCATTGCTTGGCTTGTCATTGGTTTCATGAACATCATGCAATTTCTTATCTTTGTTCTCACAAGCATCTTTTCTTTGTTTTTCTCCTTGTTCCCCTAATTCATTATCGTCATTATCAGAAAGTTCTACTACTTCCAGAGACTAATTCTGATTCAAATATGTGTTAGATTGTAAATATTTTTTTCAGAGTCTTTGTTTGTTGGTTCTGAATGTTGTTATTCTTAACCTCGAAAAATTTTACAGTATGCGTAAACTACCTATTGTAACTTACTTTGTGCCAAAACTTTTCTTCATTAGTGAGCCGTGACGTTATATTTTTGGCAAATTCCCGGTTTTATCTAAATTTGATTTACACACCTTGCAATATAGTCTAACTTCTTTTGATGGAAATTTTGAACCACAGTTTTTACAAGTATAGAATTTCTCATCATCCATAAATCATCTTGAATAATAATGAACTTAAGAGTATTGATATTTTGTTTTAATTCTTCAATATCATCTACCGGGCCTTCGAAATCCAGGTTTTATTTTACAGTTGGTAACTGAAGATTTTTGAAATTTTTTACCTATTGTGTAATTGTTTGATTTTTCAGAATTCCCCTCTTCAATTTTAAATACTTTGTTTGGCGTTTTTTCTATTATTTTATTTTTTGATGGGATGATGTTTGTCGGTGAAATTTTTTGTTTCTTATTCTTTTTTGGTTTTTCATCACTAGTTGGATTCTTTTTAGTCCATTTGATATTGTTTGCATTTGATGAAGATGACTGTTCCTTATTATAATCCCCCAATGATTTTACCATGATATTTTTGTCTTGATTGTAAACTTAAGAGTATTGATGCCTTGTTTTATTTTCTAGCCTCATCAACTTTGTCTTTAATCTTCTGCATGCAATTGTGACAAATTACTGATTTATCTGTCATTTTACATATTGTTTCGTTATTTTGAAATTCTGAATCATATGTTGCTGCAATTACTATCTTATTACTCCATACTTCAAAATCTTCTTTCTTTTTTGAACATACTAAACAATTCATGATTTTTTTTATTCTGAATCAACTTAAGCGTGTTTATCCTGCAAACTAATCTAAATAAATGGGTC
>JBOEHF010000235.1:0-2712 GCA_050633805.1 Candidatus Nitrosopumilus sp. | reverse complement strand
ATCCACAAAAATGTGTGTTCTAATGCTGAATGGAATCTGCCAATTATCTTATTGATTTTATGTTTGGAGCAGACCTCTTTCATGTCTCGTTTTCCAATTTTTATCATCATCTCTCTGTTTTCAGAGTTGTTGATTGGACAAGCGTCAATTTCATGTCTTCCATATATTCCGTATAATGCCATACTATGTTTCACCTCCTGTTCTTTCAAGGGAAGATAGGGTAAGAACATCAGGTGTTGAAAACTTTTCTGTGATAGTTTCAATCATTGACAAATATTCTTTGCAAATTTCAATTAATTCATCAAATGATTTTTCTGTTGTGTTTGTTTGAGTTGTTCTCATCTAACTTACCTAAAGTAAGTTACTAGCATACACCATATTTATAGTAGAAAGGGAAGCAGTCTATATCAGATTACCATGTGGTAACTTACACTTTATTAGTAACTTACCTAAAGTAAGTAAGTTTTAATATTCTTAATATGTTAATTATTTCATGAGTAATGCTACTCTAGAACACATGATAAAAAATTGTCCAGTTGATAATACTTTTAAGATAATTGGAAAAAAATTCACGTTTCATATAATTAGAAACATGGCAATGAGAAATCAAACCCGATTTAATGAATTTTTAGGTACAATTGAAAATATTAATCCAAAAACTCTATCTTTGAGATTAAAAGAACTAGAAGAAACAAAACTTGTTGAAAGGACTGTTTACGATGAAACTCCGATTAGAATAGAATATACTCTAACCAAAAAAGGAAAAGATCTTCAAGGAATAATAGATCAAATGGCTGCGTTTTCTATGAAACATTATCCAAAAACTGTTTTCAAGGATGGAAAAAAGAGAAATTACAAACAAGTTTTCAAAAAACCAATAACTGTACTTCATTAAATCATTTTAAAATAACTCAAATTTGTGTAAATATGAAATTATGAATTTGGTAAAAGATCTAAATACTATTCTAAAAGTAATTTTGTAAATAAAATGTCTAACAAACCAACAGCAGCATGGTACTTAGCTCCAATATTCTTAGGAATTCTTGGTAGTGTTATAATGTGGTATGTGTTGAAAGATGAAGATCATCCTGATTCTCCAAAGATGGTTAAGAAAGGATGGGTGATAGGAATAATTCTCACAATCCTGAGTTTTGCATGGATTCCTTTGATGATTATACCTATGGCTCTTGTTTAGAATTTTTTTCCTTTTTATTCTAAATTATGCATAGATTTCAAATCTTTTTTGAATGGTTCTAGAGATTCAGGAATTTCTATCTTGATTGAATCCTTCAATGATAGATTTTGAGCTTTCTTTTCATTCCATACTTTGGAATTAAATTCTGAAATTTCTTTTGTAATGTTACTTTGATCCTCTATGTTTTCAGGCGTGACTTGTTTTTCTTTGTGAATGCTGTTTTTAGAGTACAATTCTTTCCAAAGATGTTCTGTGATAAATGGGGTAATTGGTGCTAATAATTTCAAAACTGTTGATAATGTTTTGTGAAGTGTAAAAATTGCACCATCTCTTTCTTCATCAGAAAACTCAATTCCATATGCTCGAGCTTTTACCATTTCAATATAGTGTGCAGCAAACACATTCCATGTAAATTCTCTAATTGCAATTGCTGGAATGAAAAAGTTGTATTCATCATATCCTTTCTTACAATCTTTTACTAGTTTGTCTAGTTCTGCTAAAATCCATTTGTCTGATGCCTCAAGTTTTCCTGATTCAATTACTGGGAAACTAGACAAAAATCTTGACACATTCCATAACTTACTGAGGAATTTTTTTGTAGATTCAATTTTTTGTTCGTTACATCTAAAATCATATCCGTGGTTAATTTCACTGGCACTCCAAAATCTAAAAGTGTCTGCACCTAATTTTTCAATGACTGGCAAAGGATCTATTGCGTTTCCTTTACTTTTACTCATCTTCATTCCTTTTTCATCTAAACCATACCCCATTACCCAAGCTTCAGACCATGGTTTTTCTCCAGTTAGTTGTTCGCATCTTAGAAGAGTATAGTACAACCATGTTCTGACAATATCTTTTGCTTGAGGTCTAATTGAAGCAGGATATACTTTTTTGAAAAATTCATCATCTCTGTTAAATTTACTAATGAAAAGTGGAGATACACTAGAATCCATCCATGTATCAAAAGTTCGTTCTTCACCTACAAATTCAGTTGAATCACATTTAGTACAATTACTAATTGGGCATTTTTCCTCCCAAGGACGATAATACTTTCCAGGTTCAGGAACGTGCGGCTCTGAGCACTCTTTACAGTACCAGATAGGAATCTCAGTACCATAGTATCTTCTTCTAGAGATTGGCCAATCAATATTGATAGATTCAAGCCAATTCATCAGAATTTGTTTGTGCATTGGTGGATGGAATGTAATTTCTTGTCCTAGTTTTTTGATTTTATCAACTGATTCTTTTTGTTTTAGATAATATTCCTCCATTGGAATAATTTCTATTGGAGTTTTACTTCTCTCAGATACTGGTGTTCTGTGATTGATGTCTTCTACTTTGTCCAGTAACCCTTTGGCCTCTAAATCTTCAATGATTTTTGTTCTTGCTTGTTTTGGTTTTAATCCTGTATAATCTCCTGCAACTTCAGTCATTCTTCCATCTAGCCCAATTGCTACAATCTCTTCTAATTCTAATTCTCTAAACAATGCAACATCATTTTGATCACCATAACTACA
>JBOEHF010000234.1:0-1116 GCA_050633805.1 Candidatus Nitrosopumilus sp. | reverse complement strand
TGTTATCTGATAACAATTTTCTTAAACCCATACTTGATAATGATTTCCTTGAAATATACCTGAGTAATTTGAAGTTACTGAGATGAAAATTTGATACACATTAGTGCAAAACCTGAAACCCTGACTATATCCACGTACGTCACATGCTTCCGACTAAATTTGAACCATCAAAGTTTTACAACAAATTCATTTATCAAAAAATTGCATATGTGATGAGAAATTATGATAATCAAAAATTAATTTTCCTTTACGTCATAAACTGAATATTTATTATTTAATCCGATCAACGAGGTTTTTTGTATCTCGTTGAATTCAAAACCATGCAATGCTTTTACTAGCAGATGGAAATCACTACCAATCACCATGCCATTTGTATCTGCAAGCGAATTAATCTTTGAGCACATGTTAACTACCGAACCAAATATGTCCTCTGTTGCAGAAACCCCCGAATAACCTATAAGCACTTTCCCAAAGTCGCCACTTATACGATAATTGATGGACGGAAGTTTCTCATCCTGCAACGCGCTGTTGATTTCGTCACGGTTTTTAACCATGTCCAACCCACACCTCAATGCATCTTTGAGATAGTCCCCACTAGAATCATCAAAGTGAAACAGCAATGCATCTCCTATACTCTTTACAACTTTGCCATTATGTTTCCCTACGGTATCTGCCATGCTGTTAAGAAAAGTGGAATAAAAGATACTTAGTTTGGAGTCTAGAATTTGTGAAGCCAGTTTGGTCGAGTCCATCATATCCACAAAGCATACGACGGAATTTTGAGATTTTCCAAAAAACTCCAAATGCTTTTTTTTGGCTTTCTCTTTTTCCAGATGCCTTGGTGTTGGTTGACTAAACACCTGTTCAGAATAACTGATATTACACGTCATGCCATTTTGGCCTCTGGTAGATACTCAAAAATTTTGTCAACTCTCGATGATTTTTTATTTTTCTTGCACCAACAATTTGGCGAACATGATTCTGCTAACATGTAATCACACTCATTAGGTATTTGTTGTATTCATGATCATGAATGTGGATTTCAATTTGATTTAGAACGTTGAAGGGGATGGAGAAATATTCTGTCAACATTACTCCGCATCTGCATTGACATTG
>JBOEHF010000233.1:0-1116 GCA_050633805.1 Candidatus Nitrosopumilus sp. | reverse complement strand
TGTCAAACGTACGACTAAACCTGTCCAATAAACCCATAACAGAGTTTCATAAATTCAATTCAGATAAGCGTTTTCACGTTTAGAAGGGGTTCTTTCCATTTTTACTCTTTATCGATAAAAATAGGCATTCCCCGAACCACGCCTAGGGATACAACGTTGTAATAAATCTTAAATTCTGAAAATAAACTTTGGTTCAAATCCATAGGGAATGGATTCCTGTTTAAGGAATAAAATGGAAACAGAAAGGTTTGCGTGCGAAATACGGTCTACCTGTATTGGCTTAGTCGATTCTTTGAGATTCTGAGATCTTCCAGCAGTGATCATAAGTGAATAAATCAACTCCGCCAAGTCTGTCAATCCATTTAGGAACTACTTCATCAGTACATTGTTGTGTTATTGTATCCGCATAGATTTGGAATACTAACCAAAGATTAGAGAATCCAACTTCTTGTCCTATTGCCATAAACGATACCTCTTGATTGGCTTTTGCGGCACTTGCTTGAATGTCTAGGAAATATTCTTTTTGAATCCGTACATCTTCTGGAGTGCCTAGACGTGTCAAGTGTCCTCCAATGAATGTGTCAAAATTATATTCTAGAACTTTGTCATGTGCTGCAAGAAACTCTGGCACATCTTGTGCCATTGCCAAATCTTTGAATGGAGTCCATCCAGGAAAGACCACATCAATTAACATCAGAACTTTTTGGTTTGGAGCATAGATGAAGATGTTTCCTGGCTCATGCATTGGTCCATAATATGCCAATTCTAACCTTTGAGTTCCAACTTCAAGCGTGTAGGTATCCTCAAATGTTACAGTTGGGATTGGCCTATTAGGATCATTTCTTTTTGACAGCGTGTCAGATGCTTCTTGATGTGCTATGTATGCTGCATCATCGGGAAACATGTTCATTGCTCCCACATGATCATTGTGAGTATGACTGTAGATTACGTGAGTTATCGGTTCATCAGTCACTTCGGCAATTGCTTTGAGATAGTTTTGTCCGATTGATGGAGGTGCATCAACCACAATAACTCCTTCTCCAGTTGTAAGAAACATTGCCTGATATGCACCTTCAGTAACCCAGTAAAGTCCATCTTTGATTTCTTCAACCAAAT
>JBOEHF010000232.1:0-1288 GCA_050633805.1 Candidatus Nitrosopumilus sp. | reverse complement strand
GAGTTGATTTCATCTTTTTCACTCAATTTGACCGTTAGAGATTCTGCTCGTCTCACGACTGTTCTGACATAATGCAATTGTGCTGCAGATGAGTCACCCCCAGGCAAAATAAAATTGGTTAAAGGAGGCAATTCCAATTCAAATTTATCAATATATTGTTCTAATTTTTCAATCATTTCTAGAGATACCCTGTTTTTTATATCATTGAGGTTTGGGTTTGAAAGATCTGCTCCAACTAAAAATAGATCATTTTGAATTTCAGTTAAAATTTTTGCCATGTCGTCATCTAAAGAATTACTCAAAACAATTCCTAGAGCAGCATTGGCTTCATCAACTGCACTATATGAGGATATTCTTGGATGGGATTTTGAAATTCTATAATTCCCCTGCAATCCGGTATTCCCATCATCTCCAGTTTTTGTGTAAATTTTCAATACTTTGATATATTAGAAATAACTATTATGTGATTCGAAATCAAAGAATATGAAAATTCATTAGTACAAAACTCCATACATTTCACAGTGTCATGACAATTGATTTCTTCAATACTGCTGCAAATCTAAAGAAAATTCGCAGACAAGGATGGGTGGATAAACTATCTATGAACAATCCCGAATCAGTCGCAGACCACTCATACTCTATGGCAATAATGGGAATGGTGATATCAGATTTGGAAGACCATGATTCTGAAAAAATTCTGAAAATGATTCTACTTCATGATTTAGCAGAATCTGAAATTGGAGATTACACGCCAGGACAAATTACACCTGAAAAGAAAAATCAACTGGAAAACAAGGCATTTTCAAAAATCTTGGAGAATTTACCTGATTCCCTAAAATTTCAATATCAAGAAATATGGAACGAGTACAAAGATAATACGACATTGGAATCCACTGTGGTTCATCAGATTGATAAATTAGAAATGGTTCTTCAAGCAAAACTGTACGAAAACGAGGGATATTCCAAAGAAAAATTGCGGCCATTTATCGAATCATCTGAGAAAGAGATTACAAATCCCAGGCTAAAAGAATTATTTAGAATGATTGTTGAGGAGAATTAAAGAAATGTCTGATGATGAAAAAGATGAATTAATTGATGCGCAAAAACAAGTAATTGGAGTTTTATTTGAAGTGATTAAAAGATTTCAGGCAAATAATGAACTTGATGAAGAATATTTTCAAATCATTTCAAAGGGTGAAAAAAATGAGACTCGAATAAATGAGATTCAAAATGAAAGAAATGAAAATGCAAAGATTGCAGGTAGATTATTAGAACAATTACAAATCTA
>JBOEHF010000231.1:0-1168 GCA_050633805.1 Candidatus Nitrosopumilus sp. | reverse complement strand
ACACATATGTCGATGAAATGAGCAATACACTATTCAAACGTTGGAAACACACTCATGTTTTTCATAAAATAAACGAAAATCAGACAAAGGTGACAGATGAGATTGAATTTGAATTACAGTATGGATTTATTGGAAGAATATTTGAACGGTATGCTTTTGATGAACTCAAAAAAATCTTTGTACATAGGCAACAGGCAACGATTAAAAATTTAAACGATCTTTAAAATTCAAAGATTAGTCATTACATTAAAAATAATTGGAGCTTAAGACCAAAAACCAGTACTAGTATCTTGGTGACAGCTCCAAAAGGTAGAAGATCATCAATTGTTACAAAGCAAGAATATATGGAACAGGTAATTTCATAATCTATAATTTAACAATTGTGTGTTGTCTTTTGATTAACGGTGATTGATACGGTAATGTTATATCTTCAAATACAATGCCAGATTATTGCAAACCACAACTACCTGGAAATGTTATCGATGCAACCTCATATTCAACAAAAACAGATAGCTTCCACAAATCACGACATATTCAAACATCCTGTACAAAAGAGCAAGGTTTAACGTGTTAAGATCAAAAAGAAAAAAAGGGTTATTTTAGACGTCTGTAAATCTCTTTGAATTCCAAGGAAAGATTATACGACATGTTTAGTAGATGAACAAGTTGATTCATTGACGTTTTATCATGTCCAAGTTGTCTCAATATCGTCAGGGCTTTTTGTGGAGAACTCGCCAAAAGAGGACTTTCTCCTGACCAGGTCTTAAAAGCTTCTTCAACATCCAATGAAAAATTCAAAACAAATTCTTTCCAGTTGGGCATTGCTTTTAGTGCTTTTTCAGTCAACAATACCTCGGACAATTCACGAAACTCATTTTTTCTATCAAGATATAACATGTCAAGAGATTGAGCAGTTTTTTCTTCGGAATACTCCTTTAGCATATACATTCCAGCAATACTCATACTATTGGATTCTCTTCATCAAAGATAAGTTAGGCAGATGATTCTCTGAAAATTTATTTAAAAAAAATAAAAAAAATTAACATTTGTTTAGAAAATAAAAAAGAAAAGAGATCTTATTGGAATGGGTCGATAAACGGACAGTTTACAATATGGTCACTATCCATTGGACGTGCAATACCAATGTCGATCAAACCAGCTTCCTTGT
>JBOEHF010000230.1:0-1091 GCA_050633805.1 Candidatus Nitrosopumilus sp. | reverse complement strand
TAACTGCAGGATTAATGTGAGCCCCAGAAATATGTCCAAATGCATAGACCATAAATGCAATTGCTGCACCGTGAGCCAAAGATATCATAATAATTGCTTCAATAGATAGTCCTTCTCCAAAAACGGATGCTGCAAGAATTACAGACAATGGACCAAAGAAGACCAATGCAAATGTGGAAATTGCTTCAGCGAGCCAATTTCTGGGACTAACCATGTGCAACAGCCCCGTGGGTTTCCATATAAAAGATTCGGACTGTGTCAGTGATCTTTACCATGTCAAAAAGTAATTAATTACAGATTGTTTCTTTTGAGAATACATGGTGTCTGAAGGCGATTCTGTTCCAAAATTTGCAGTCAATGATGCAGATGGCAACAATGTAAAATCCAGTGATTTTAAGGGCAAAAAACATGCAATCTACTTTTACCCCAAGGATTTCACCCCGGGATGCACCACAGAGGCAGACGAGTTTTCTAAAGATTACAAAAAATTCCAAAAAGAAGGAATCGAAATTATTGGTATCAGTCCAGACGATGTAGAATCTCACAAAAAATTCTGCGATAAAATGGGAATCAAATATCCGTTATTGGCAGATGTAGACAAGGAGGTCTCAAACTTATTTGGAGTTTGGGGAAAGAAAAAATTCATGGGTCGGGAATACATGGGAGTAATGAGAAGCACATTTCTTGTAAATGAAAAAGGAAAAATTTTCAAAATTTATCCCAAAGTAAAACCCAAAGGACATTCTAAAGAAGTTCTTGAAGACTTTCTGAATTTAAAATAAGTAAAGAAAAGGTTCTTGAAAGATCAAAAGCCTTTTGGTAGTGTGCCTCTAGATGCTTTAGGTGCTTCAGGTTCAGGTTTTGGTTCAAAGCCTTTTGGTAACGTACCTCTACTTGCAGTAGAACGAACTTTAGCTTCTTCTTCAAGCGATCTATCAAATTCTTCTTGCTTTTCTACTCTTTGTTGTTCTATTCTTTTCAAATAATCTTCTTCATATTCAGCCAATTTCTCTGCTCTGGATTTTCCATCATCACTTGATGTTGTTTGTTGTGGAGGTGTATCGCCCATACCTTTTGGTAACGTACCTTTT
>JBOEHF010000229.1:0-457 GCA_050633805.1 Candidatus Nitrosopumilus sp. | reverse complement strand
CAGGTTTTGATTCCAACTCTTGAATTGTTATTGATTCAATAAATGAAGATTCAGGTAAATCTCCTAGATAATCTAATTTGTCTTTATTTTCATCAATTCTAAGATAAGGATTACCTCCTATTGAGAAAGTTTGGAGTTTTTTACCGGGTTTCCAAGAATTTTTTCCGCTGTAAATTGTAATGTATGTAAATCCATTTTTTATATCAGAAGCAATCGTTAAACGATCTACAGATTTTCCTTTGGTAATTCCTTTATCAGTATCTTGGTGTCTAGTAGCTATTGAGATAAGGTGTTCAGAATCATAGCTAACTTCTGAAATCAGATAGTCAGCCCATTTCTTCATAACAAAAAATAATGATTAGTTTCTACTAATTAAGCAATGATTTTCGGATTATCAACTAAGAAAAATCAAATTTTTAAATTTTGAATAAAAATAAGAAAAATGTATGAAAAAAGG
>JBOEHF010000228.1:0-463 GCA_050633805.1 Candidatus Nitrosopumilus sp. | reverse complement strand
TGTATTTTTTAGACTGATCAAAGCCAAACCCCCCATCTTGCGGACCTACCATATTTTTACTGAATCAAGGTTCTATTTCTACTTCACTAAATTCCAGATTTTATCGCATCTTGCAAATCTTTCTTATGCGTTTCAATGATTCCCCTAATCTCAAAAGTGTCCACATACCCTCCAGCAGATGCACGAGTTGCTTTGAGTAAATAATGCAGCGCTCCCTCTTCTATTTTTCCCACATAGTATCCATAAAGAAAATCTAATTCATCTTCACACTTCCAAATTTGCTTTATGCTTGGAAATGTTTGTTTAATTTCAGTCGGTATCTCTCGAATTCTTCTTTGAATGTATTGATCAACTGATTTCCTAATTGATGAATCTTGTAGCAATTCAAATATTATTTATCCAAACTTGCTTTTTAGTCCTTTTCATCTTTTTTATTTTCCCCTGGCTTATCCCACATGTGCAT
>JBOEHF010000227.1:3092-3253 GCA_050633805.1 Candidatus Nitrosopumilus sp. | reverse complement strand
ATTTTAATCACTGTGTCCTCTGATGGATTAGATGATTCTTGGTTGGGCAAAGTTATTTCAAAATCTGATGTAATATCTTTGAAAAGTTTGTCTGAAAAATTTGGATTTAATTTGAATTTTGAAGGTGGCGAAGCTGAAACCTTTGTAATTAATTGCCCTCT
>JBOEHF010000227.1:0-3032 GCA_050633805.1 Candidatus Nitrosopumilus sp. | reverse complement strand
TAGTGGATGCGGAGTTGAATTACAATGCTTGATGGATTAAAGACTAGTCTGGGAGATGCAATCAAAAAAATTGTAAAATCATCAGGAATTGACGAGGACCTAATCAAAGAACTCTCCAAAGATGTCCAAAGGGCATTACTACAATCAGATGTAAACGTTCGACTGGTCCTTGAAATAACAAAGCACCTTGAGGAGCGTGCCCTAAATGAAACTCCACCACCTGGTCTTTCACGCAAAGACCACATTGTAAAGATTCTCTACGATGAACTTGCAAAATTACTTGGAAATGAATCTGAATTTGATTTTAAACCTGGAAAACAAAATAAAATAATTCTACTTGGAATTCAAGGAAGTGGTAAGACGACTGTCGCATCTAAACTTGCTAAATTTCTAACAAGACAGGGATACAAAGTGGGTGTTGTAGGAGCTGATACCTATAGACCTGGAGCCCTCGTTCAACTTCGGACAATGTGTGAAAAATCAAATGTTGAAGTTTATGGTGAAGAAAATAACAAGGATTCCCCCAATATTGTAAAGAATGGTTTGAAACATTTTGCAGGTCAGCCTTTAGATGTAATTCTAATTGATACTGCTGGTCGTCACAAAGAAGAACAAGATTTACTTGAAGAAATGGATAGGATTAACAAAGTAGCAGATCCTGATTTGGCATTACTTGTTATTGATGGTACAATTGGACAACAATGTTTTAACCAAGCTGAAGCATTTCATAAAACAATCCCAGTTGGAGGGGTAATTATTACAAAATTAGACAGCTCTGCAAAAGGTGGAGGTGCACTAGCTGCATCAGCTGCTACCGGTGCACAAATAATGTACATTGGTACTGGTGAGCGAATTGATGATTTAGAAAAATTTGCTCCTACAAGATTCGTGGGACGGTTACTCGGGATGGGGGACATTCAAGCTGTTCTGGATTTGGCTAAACGATTAGAAAGTGAAGGTGATGATGTCAGAATGAAAAGAATCTCCAGTGGAAAAATGAACATGGATGATTTCTTTTACCAATTAGAAGAGGTGACCAAAGTGGGTTCTTTGCAAGGCTTGCTTGATAGCATGCCGGGACTTTCTGGAATGGTAAAAGGTGATCAGGTAAATCAGATGGAAGGTCGTGTTTCAAAATGGAGATACATCATTCAAAGTATGACCAAAGCAGAAAAAGCAGATCCTGATTTGTTAAATTCATCCAGAATCAAAAGAATCTCTCGTGGCTCAGGATGGCCTGAAGGTGAAGTAAAAGAATTGATTAAAAATTATAAAAATTCTAAGAATATGATGAAAGCCTCAAAAGGACGCCAAATGCAGGGTACTCTTAGAAAAATGGGATTAGGATAATTAGCAACAATAAATCCCTACAAAGTATGTCGGATATCCAACAAATAGCTCTCATTGCAAATAAAATTATTAAAAAATATGATTTGTGCAATTATTGTTTGGGCAGACTGTTCTCAAAACAACTACATCTTTCATCAAACAAACTTCTTGGGAAAAAACTAAATCCAAACCCTGTGGAAAAATGCTACATTTGCAAAAATCTATTTGAGAATTTGGGGCATTTTTTAAAACTAATGCTTCATACTTCATCTGAATATTCGTTCAAAACATTTAGTGTAGGTGCGATAATCAAACCATCTATTGTGGATAGAGATGATTACATTAGATCTCAATACAAGCTCAAAGGAGTTGATAGCATCAAGACTGACATTACAAAAGAATTGGGCAAACTATATTCGAGAAAAACTAAAAGAGAAAAGGATCATGTTGATCCTGATGTAACATTTACTGTAAATATAAAAGAAGAATTATGCCAATTACGCTCAAAATCCATTACCATTTCAGGTAGATATGTAAAATCAAAAAGAGGCTATCCTCAAAAACAACAGTCATGTGATAATTGTTCAGGAAAGGGATGCAGAATTTGTGATTTTCATGGGATTGCTGAGTTTGATAGTATCGAGGGGGCAATCTCAAAAATAATTTTTAAGGGATTTGGGGGAACAACTGCAAAGTTTACTTGGATAGGAGGTGAAGACAAATCTAGTCTAGTTTTAGGATCTGGCAGACCTTTTTTCGTAAAAATTCAAAATCCATTAAAGAGAAAAACTAGATTATCTGATACTTTGGTTGACTCGATTAAAATTCATAATCTAAAACTAGTATCTGAATCTCCAAAAAGATCCCTTAAATTCAATTCTACGATTAGAATTAAAATTTCAACAGAATCTGCAATGGATTCAAAATCTCTAATAAAACTAAAAAATCTAACAAACGATCCTGTTACGGTCTATGAAAAATCTGGAAAACAAGCTGGAAAGAGAATTTTTGAGATAAGATATAAAAAAAATTCAAAAAACACGTTCACTCTGATAATGAGGGCAGAAGGTGGTCTTCCAATCAAACGATTTGTAGTTGGTGATGATATTGCCCCCAACATCTCAGATATTCTTGGAACCTCGTGTATCTGTGAAGAATTTGATTTTCTAGATGTTAAAGTACAATGATAATAATCATAAAACTATAATAATATACGGTTTCAAATAAATATACTGTACATATCTTAAGTCAATTCAGATACTTCTTTATATTTATCAAATTCCTACAGTAAACGGAGAAAAATGTCCTGGGTAATTCAATGTCCAAAACATGGTAAAGTCGTAACAGAATACCGATGTGAAGGAATGGTACAGCTGGAAAAACACAGTAAAGATTCAGTGAAATTCAAAGAATCTTGCTATCTTTACGAGGAACCTGGAGTCCAATACTCACTTCTATCATGAGGGTTCTTCCAGTAGATGGGACATTATTTCTCAATTTTACTCGTAAGCCATGTGTAAAAGTGTGCTTGTTTACAGTAATAAAACGTCCACATTTGTTCGTAAATTATTCATTAAAACGACATCATAAAATCATTGATCTCTAATTTACTATAATTTTTGAATCTGCACATTTTCACGGACAAAATCTAAAAAAAGAACACAGCCCATGCAAAATCCCGTTTGGTTTCCTTTTGAGGTAAT
>JBOEHF010000226.1:0-1534 GCA_050633805.1 Candidatus Nitrosopumilus sp. | reverse complement strand
TTATGGATTCAGTTACAATTCCTGTAATGGCAAAATGTAGAATTGGTCATGTTAACGAAGCACTCGTCTTGCAAGAGACAGATGTTGATATGATTGATGAATCTGAAGTATTGACTCCAGCTGATGAACTTCGTCACATTTGGAAATGGGACATGACAACACCTGTTGTAAATGGTGCACGTTCTTTGGCAGAAGCTTTGAGAAGAATTGAAGAGGGAGCTGCAATGATTAGAACAAAAGGAGAGCCAGGTACTGGTAATGTTGCAGAAGCTATTACTCATATCAAAAAAGTAAATGATGAATTAAGAACAATAAAGTCAATGTATGATTATGGTGACAATCAAGATTTGGTTAGAATGGCAAGAGAGTTTAAAGTATCTTATGATATTGTAGAGCAAACTGCAAAACTTGGAAGATTACCTGTTGTGAACTTTGCAGCAGGTGGAATTGCAACTCCAGCTGATGCAGCATATCTGATGTCACTAGGTTGTGATGGAATCTTTGTTGGTTCAGGAATTTTTGCAGCAAATGATGCAGCAGAACGTGCAAGAGCAATTGTATTGGCTACAACATTTTGGAATGAAACTGACAAGGTAAAAGAAGCACAGAAAATGATTGATGAAAGACAATCAATGTTAGGATTAGATGTTAAAACATTAGAGTTACGTATGCAAGATAGAGGCGGTTCAGCATGAGTACTAAAATTGGTATTTTAGCTGTTCAGGGAGATGTTGCTGAAAATGTATCATCTTTGGCCGCATCTATTGCTGACCTAAATGAGGATGCAACTGTAAAAATTGTAAAAACTCCTGAAGAAATTTCTGAAGTTGATGGACTAGTTATTCCTGGTGGTGAAAGTACTACAATTGGACAAATGTCTCTAGTAAATGGCTCTCAAAAAGTAATCAAACAAAAGATAGAATCAGGAATGCCAGTACTTGGAATCTGTGCTGGAATGGTATTACTAGCAAACAATGCCAGTGACAAAGTTGTTGGAAAGACAGAGCAACCATTATTTGATTTTCTAAATATCGAACTTGAAAGAAACTCTTTTGGACGTCAACGAGAATCATTTGAAGCTGATATCTCAATGGATTCCATTGGAATTTCAAATTTTAATGGTGTCTTTATTCGTGCCCCTGCAATTACTACAGCTTCAAGTGACATTGAAGTTCTTGCAAAATTTAATGAAAAGATTGTTGCAATCAAAAAAGGAAACATAATTGGAACCTCTTTTCATCCAGAATTGACTGAAGATTTGGCAATTCACAAATATTTTGTCAATCTAGTTAAAGATACAAAAAATTAGATTGTAGATCTAATTTCTTTTCAAATCTAGATCTAAAATAAAAAAATAAAAGAAAATTAGATATTTTCTAATTATCCATTTTTTCTAACATTTGTACTACGTTCTCAAATTCTACAAGTGGTACAATTTTTACCTCATTGAAGCTTGCAACACCTCCTTCCATTGCTAATTTCTGGATAAGATGAGGATCTTCTGCATCAACAATCCACAAAAATGTGTGTTCTA
>JBOEHF010000225.1:0-3435 GCA_050633805.1 Candidatus Nitrosopumilus sp. | reverse complement strand
AAAGGTCCTGCAACAAATCATGGCAAACACTGAGGACTTTATCAGGCAGAAAGGAGGAAAAACAGATCCTGATTTGTGGACAGAACCAAAAAACAAATCACAGAAAACACTGGTAAAACTGTGATTTTGACTGAAATCAGGAATATTCTTCTGATGATGGATAAGGAATAGATGGTTGTGAGGTCACTATGGTCGCGAAGAAACATCCCACCTATCTGTTATGATGTTGTTTTACAGTTTTGCATAAAAGCAACACGCAGAAATTATTCATACGCCGTATTGTAGGTATTTGTAACATTCTCATTTTGTGTTTCTTTTTGTTTTTTACCTCATCGCGTATCTTCTCAAACCCGCTACGTTTACTGTCACTTTACCCTTCTAGTGAAATCTGATTACCAGTCTTCTAATTCTATGTCTTTTTGAATCTCTTTTGGCAATCCTGCTCACCATTTTTTTGGTTTTCAGACATGACACAAAATGATCCAAAGTTGCTAATAGATCTGTTGCTTAATTCTTCAAAGTAATTATTCAACAAAATATGACAAAATTCAATCTTTTACATATTTCAAATCTGATGTTTCTGGATATTCTTTGATTTTTACAGTTATGATGTCGCCTAATTTGCTGAAAATCCTTTGTCTTTTTTCATTGGTCAAAATCCACCCTAGAATCATGTCGATTGGTAGTAGGAATGATTTGCCAAAACTACTCAGTAAAATTCCTACCAGTTTTGGATTTCCACCCTTGATGTCTAATACTCTCAAATTCATAATTTTTTTCCCAACGGTTTGTCCTGTCTTGTATTCTAAAAATACCCAATACACAAAAAACATGATGCTTGTTGGAATGTATTGTGTATTTTCAGCCCATAATCCATCTTCTTCAAATTCATAATAGATCGATCCAAATGATAAAAAAATTATCAATGTCGATATGCTTGAAATTATGATAAAATCAATCAGCCATGCAAAAAATCGATCAGTCCACTTTGCAAGTATGATTTTTTCGTCACTCATATGATGATTGTATGCTTCAAATTAATAAAACATGTTAATCATTGGTTAACACCAATTGCAACACAGTTGATTTATTTCCAATATGTGGTGGTTATTCATGAAAGCAAAATTTGCAACATCATGCATATCTTGTGGGGATAAAATACAACCTGGAAAAGAGATTGCAAAAAACAAAGATGAAAATTGGGTTCACAAACACTGTGTTGAGGATTCAGAAGGACTGCCTTAGAAATTAATAGTCATATCTCTAAAATAATTTAGAATTATTTTTGGTATCGATAAATCCCCTGGAACTATTTTTTTGGACATTTCGTAGAAATGAAAAAGACGTGGTCAATCTATACACTTCTCTTTCGCCTGTAATGCAATTGGCCACTGGCGGTTCTATGCTTAATTTTGGATTATGGTCTCAAAATCATCCAGATCCAATCTCTGCCCAGAAAAATCTTTGTCATGTTTTTGCAAACATGGCAGAATTATCTTCTGGAATGAATGTTGTTGATGTTGGTAGTGGGTTGTCTGCTCCCTCTAAACTTTGGAGGGATACATATGATGATCTTAAACTGTATGATGTAAATATCAATTTCAAGCAATTGATTTTTTCGGGTTCTGAAAAAAATATTGAATTTCTAAATTCAACATCTACGAAACTACCCTTCAAAAATAATTCAACTGATCGTGTTTTAGCATTAGAANNGAATCTGCACAACATTTCAAACCTCTGCAGGATTTTATTTTAGAATCTAAAAGAATACTGAAGCCATCTGGATTATTTGCCATGGCAGTACCTGTAGCATCAAAGAATTCTTCCATTAGGGACTTGGGATTGTTAAAATTTACTTGGTCGTCAGAGCATTATGATGTGGATTATTTGAAAAATTTGATTTTATCTCATGGGTTTTCCATATCTGAAGAAAAATTTATTGGCTCAAATGTGTATGAGCCTCTTGCGGATTACTATTTGGAAAATAGAACTAAACTTAGAACGGCAATTTTAAAAAATTACCCTTCTTATGTTGAAACCATTTTGTTCAAATCCATTCAAAAAATGAAAAAAGCATCAGAGTCTAAAATTATTGATTATGTATTGCTAAAATGTAATTTGTAATTCAGATTTTGATTACTTTTTGAGAAATCAACGCTTCTAGGCCACACAAGCACTCAGATTCAGAAACTTTTTCTTCAATGAGTCAACTTGAAAACCTGGATAGTGCTCATAGATGTTTTGAAGACTGAAACTTGAAATAAACATGATTGCTATAATTACAATCCCCAATTTTTTCAGTGATCTTACTTTTCTGGGTTACTTGTTAATTTCATATAAAAACTTGTTCAACTTTGTGATTAATTTGGAATTTTTTCAACTGATAATGTTGACTAGGTTTTTATTTTTGATGTTCTAAATTATCTTATCATGGCTAATTCCGAAGGTGTTTTGAATCTATATGCTGAAAAATGCAATAAATTACTCGAAGAGTCTGAGATTAGATTTGCCGGTATTGTTGATAAAGATGGTCAGTTGATCTCAGGTGGCTTCAAAGAAGGACTCACCCCTTATGAAGGCGATGAAACCAGACTTCAATCCTTCTTGGAATTTGTTTCAAAAGCATCCATACGAAAAGAATATGATGAAAGTTTAGGCCCTATCAACTATCTGGCTGCCAGACGAGACAAAGCTGTCCTTGTCAGTTTCCCATTTCCTGTCACTCAAATCCTATTGTTGATTTCTGCAGAACCTACTGCTAACATTGAAAATTTGGCTAAAAATGTAGTTGAAATTTTTACTGATGTCTCCAAAAAAATGACAGGATCTTAGAAAAATTCTGGTAAAAATTCTCTAACAAATGGTTTTAATTCTGTTTATGTTTTAGGATTTTTGAATTGAAGGCTACGTTTGGTGCAGGATGTTTTTGGCATGTTGAAGATTTACTAAACAAAACAAAAGGCGTTAAATCTACATCTGTGGGATACATTGGAGGACAACTTCCGAATCCTACCTATGAAGAAGTATGCACTGATAAAACTGGACATGCAGAAGCTGTCGAAGTTGATTATGATCCTAAAGAAGTCTCTTTTGAAGAACTCTTAGATGTCTTTTGGTCTAATCATAACCCTACAACATTAAATCGACAGGGACCAGACGTTGGAATCCAATACCGCTCTGCAATTTTTTACCATGATGAAAAACAAAAAGAAATTGCTGAATCCTCAAAACAATCTCTTGAAAAATCAGGAAAATTTGAAAATCCAATCGTAACTGAAATTGTTCCTGCTCCTATTTTCTATAGGGCAGAAGAATACCATCAAAAATATTTCAAAAAACACGGATTCTCATAAAATTATTTTACGATCACTATTGGAATCTTAGATGTGTGTATCACATAATTTGATACACTTCCAAAGAAAATTTCTTTAGCAG
>JBOEHF010000224.1:0-3872 GCA_050633805.1 Candidatus Nitrosopumilus sp. | reverse complement strand
TCTGGACAAATACAAGAAAAATAACCCTGATGCAGATTTGCTTTTCCTTGATGCAACAACTCTGCAAACACAACAAAAATTTGATTGCATCTACTCCAATAAGGTGTTACACCATCTAACCCGAGAAGATCTGATAAAATCACTTCAAAGGCAAAAAGAGACATTGAATCCAAACGGAATCATACTTCATTCTTTTTGGAAGGGAAGCGAAACCGAGAACATCGAAGGTCTGCTTTTTACGTATTATGAGATGGATGATTTGAAGAAAATGACAGAATCAGATTTTGAAATATTGGCTACAGAAACGTATGCAGAAATGAAAAAGGATGACTCAATCTATGTCATTTTGAGAAACAAATAGAAAAGATTTTCACATGAAAATAATCTCATTCAAGAAATTTGTAAAAAGTAAGGGAGGGTGCAATAACGTAAAGTCAAACTCTGTATTCAAAATGACTCTTAGCTATTGCAAGAATCATGCTACCTGGCATAAACACAACAAAAATTTTGTTCTTTTGTTTCTGCCATTAGTTTAGTAGATAACTAATCTGTATTTTTTATAATACTGCACAAAGAAAAAAAATGAAGATGCAAGTGTTGTGTCATGTATAGGACGTATGAATTACAGGCATTGAATCTCTATCGGGAGAAATGATCCTCAAGATGACTTGCAAGGAATTTTCAAGAGAAATCGCCTTTTTGTCGTGTTGCATCTTCATTTGTGAATGGCAATAATTACTTGATAACATATTTGGTACATCCTATCTATGTACCAGTAATTGTAATAGAACATACCAAAATAAAAAATCCATATGAAAGTGTGAAATATTAAAAAGTGAGATTTAAAATTAAGAATGAACAGTTAGAATTAGTTCTTTTTTGATCTATGATGACAAATCTGATAATCATTTATCAAGGGATATTTTTATCAGATTCGTCTAACCCTATTACCTAATGACTGCATTCTATCAACATCATTTTGGTTAGTTTCAATTTTTTAAAAAGTCAATTACAGCATAATCACGATAGGCTGTACCGTGCAAAATGCTTCACCAATCACACTGGTTACAATACCAACTATTACATCTTCTGTGAATGTATTTTGGGTATGTAAAACCTTGATCTAAGTTTGACGAGGTCCGCATTTGATACCAAAACTGATATCATCGGAAACATGTCTGGCATGTTGCACATTTGGTGAGGTTCTTTTGAGGAACATGGCCCAGCCTGTTTTTAAATACGATTAGCCTATTTTTCTTTAGGTACTCAATCCTGAAAATACATGTATTTTATACGCTAAAAAACTAGAATTGCACAAGATTTTATTGCACCCCTGAATCATTTACTATGTCTTGGATTTATTTGCAGATCTAAAAAAAGGAAAACGAGGAGCTATTGCAAAAGCAATAACCATTGTAGAAAATGATCAAAATGAATCTAAAAAATTATTAAAAAAAATTTTCAAAGATAGTGGAAATTCCATGATTATTGGAATTACTGGTCCTGCAGGAGCTGGAAAAAGTTCATTGATTAACAAGACTGCTATTGCCCTAAAAAAATTAGATATGAAACCTGCTGTTTTAGCAGTTGACCCGACAAGTCATGTGACTGGTGGGGCTATCTTAGGTGACAGGGTAAGAATGAGTGAATCTACAGATTCTGGCACATACATTCGTAGCATTGCATCTCGTGGAGCAACTGGTGCCGTATCACGCTCTTTACGTAATAGCATTCGAGTTTTAGAATATTCTGGTTTCAATCCAATTCTTATTGAAAGTGTAGGGGCTGGACAAACTGAAGTTGAAATTTCAAATATTGCCGATATCACCGTAGTCGTGTTTAATCCTAATACTGGGGATAGCATCCAAACAATCAAAGCTGGTTTGACTGAAATTGGTGATATTTACCTAGTCAATAAAAGTGATCTCAGTGGAACAAATCAATTATTTGATGCAGTGCGTGATTTCATTGGTGATTCTGAACGAAATCCTACAATTCTAAAAACATCTGTTAAAAAGAACTCAGGAATTACAGTATTTGCAAAAACTTTGAAAGATATGATGAAGTCCAAAAAGAAAACAAAAGATCTAAAGGACCAAGAACGCCTTGAAACCGAACTAAAAGATATTGTTTTAAATAACATAAAAGAAAGAATTGATGACATGCTAATTTCTGATAAAACATTTTCCAAATACCTTAAAAAATTACAATCTAAAGACATTGATCCATATCAAGCTGGAGATAAAATAACCAAATCTTTGCTAAAGTGATATTATGGCTGCTAAGAAATCATCAAAATCCAAAACACCCGAAAAGAAAATTTTTACTGACTCCACTTTCCCAGTAAAGAGAATTTACCAGCAATCTAAAAAAAAGAGACCTGCTGAAGATGCAGGAAAATATCCGTTTACTAGAGGAATACATCCTGGGATGTTCAGAGATAGATTTTGGACAATGCGTCAGTACTCTGGATTTGGTGATGCAAAACTAACAAATGAGCGATTCAAATTCATGCTTGAAAAAGGACAAACTGGTCTTAGCATGGCGTTTGACTTACCAACTCAGATTGGATATGATTCTGATTCACCACAAGCAGAAGGTGAAGTAGGTAAAGTTGGAGTGTCTATCACTTCAATTAAAGATATGATGACTGCCTTTGATGGAATTCCATTAGGTAAAGTAAGCTCTTCTATGACAATTAACTCTACAGCATCCACATTACTTGCATATTATATTGCAGTTGGAGAATCTCAAGGATTCAAAAGCCATGAACTTCGTGGAACTACTCAAAATGATATTCTCAAAGAATACATTGCAAGAAATACTTACATCTATCCTCCACAACCTTCAATGCGATTAATCGGTGACATGATTGGATATTGTGCAGAAAAAGTTCCATCTTGGTACCCTGTGTCTATCTCTGGCTATCATATGAGAGAAGCTGGTTGTACTGCAACACAAGAAGTTGCATTTACTTTGGCAAATGCAATTGCTTACATTCAAACATGCATTGATCAGGGTTTGAAAATTGATGATTTTGCACCAAGATTATCTTTCTTTTTCTGTTGTACAATAGAATTCTTTGAAGAAGTTGCAAAGTTCAGAGTCGCAAGAAAAGTTTATGCAAAGATTCTCAAAGAAATGTTCCATGCAAAAAACCCTCGTTCATTACAATTAAAGTTCCATACTCAAACTAGTGGTGAATCTTTAACTGCCCAACAACCAAACAACAACATTGTTCGTGTTGCCATACAGACTATGGCAGCTGTTGCAGGAGGTACACAATCTCTGCATACTAATTCTAGAGATGAAGCACTTGCACTTCCAACTGAGGAGTCTGCAAAAATTGCCCTTAGAACTCAACAAATTGTAGCCCATGAAAGTGGAATTACTAAAACTGCAGACCCACTGGCAGGCTCATACTATCTAGAGGAACTATGTGACCAAATTGAAGATGGTGTTTGGAAATATCTCAAGAAAATCCAGAAAATGGGCGGCTCTGTAAAGGCTATTGAAAAAGGATTTTTCCAGTCTGAAATCAGAGCAAATGCATATCGCCTAAAAAAAGAAACTGATGATGGTGATAGAGTAATTGTGGGTGTAAACAAATTTTCTGAAGAAGAAGAACAACCTGAATTATTACGAATAGGTGGTAAAGTTGAGATTCAGCAAAAGAAGGCACTCAAGAAATTACGTGCTGAAAGGGATTCTAAAAAATTGGAAAAGGCATTATCTGCAATGCAGAGTGCAGCTGATACAGAAGAAAATCTCATGCCTTACATCATTTCAGCTGCCAAGGCTTTTGCTACAACTGGTGAAATCAGCAACACTTTCCGCGAAGTGTTCGGCGAATATCGTCCAAAAGAGGTCTT
>JBOEHF010000223.1:0-1271 GCA_050633805.1 Candidatus Nitrosopumilus sp. | reverse complement strand
TCAAAAGAAGCACCACCGAAAGGATGATATTTTTCAAAAAATTTTAATTTTAAAAATAAATTTACTCTAATTGATACAAGTCTAATTCATAATCAATACTACAGTCTGGTGTTGACCAATCTAGAGTATCTTCTTGTGGAATCATTCCAAGTGGATCATAGTTGTCAAACTTTGTCATTCCTTGTATGGATGATAACATTACTACTTTGGAATCTTCTACGTTTGAAGTCATGTCAATTTGTGCATTACTTTCATTTGTGATTCCTCTTGTAATGTTTGTAATTGAGTTAATTACTCCTACTGGAATGTTGTTTCCTCCTACTACATACAACATTGAACACTTAACTGAGTTTGGTGGTGCATTTCCATATAGCATTTTGAGTGAGTCTCTAAGAGAGTCTTCGATATTTTGACCATCTTTACTTGTAGATATGACGCTAGTTTCAGAGGCTATTTCAGATGTTCCCAATGATCCTACAACATGCATCATTGCAGAATTTGCAATTCCATAACATGCTTTAGGACTCAAATCTGGATTACTTTCTAATAATGAATCGTTATCGAGCACAACTGTGCATTCAGAATTTTCTCTGACTCTTTTTAGGGACACCCCTGAATTGAAAATTCTATCTTTTTCGTATTTGAAAGGCATGATTGCAAAAGAAATCAAGCCTACGTCTGACTCTTTACACATTTCTGATATCATTGGAGCCATGGCTGAGCCTGCTTTACCAGCTAAATTGCTCATTAAAACAACTGTGGAATAACCTGAAATCTTTGATTTAATTTCATCTGCGACTTTGTAAGTTGATCCTCTGATTAATTGAACTGATGGATTGACTATTGAATCCGTTGAAACATGGATAGATGAATCTACTTCAGAGAAATCGTTCTTATCATTACTAATTACTAGACAATCTGAATTTAGTGAATTTTTTGCCTCTTTTGCTAATTTTGAGCCTACGCCTCCGAGACCTATTACTAACACTGGTTCTTTGACTTGAAAGCTCATTTCTGATCTTCTTTCCTGATTTAGATAAAAAACCTTCTTACGTTTTTTTAATCAAATTTTAGATCGAAAAAAATTAGCTTGCGATCTTTCCAATTAGTCTTTTGACCGTGACATTGGTGATTTCAACTATGTGTGATTGGCCAAGTTTTACATCATCTTCAACAGCAATAGGCTTGTAAGCAAAGTTTCTTCCCTTTATTCCCTCATCTGTCATCTCATCAAAAAGGACTTTGCCTTTCCAACCGATCCATTTTTGGTT
>JBOEHF010000222.1:0-1405 GCA_050633805.1 Candidatus Nitrosopumilus sp. | reverse complement strand
CAAACCATTTTTGAATTGATACAAGTCTACTGCTGCTGAATTTGCAATCAAGCTTGCAGATGTTGGTGAACTAACAACGCCCATCATTCCTGCAGGGCCACTTGGAGTAGCATCTGTTACGATGTAATAGATGGTTCTACCATCTGGACCCCATCCCCGATGAGCTATGAAAGTTACATTCATCTCTTCTGTATCGATATCAAGAACTTGACCTCCACCATACGGTGTAGTATCAGTCAGATCTACATCTTTAACCATCATCTGACCTCCTGGCCAAACAATTTGTGGCAGATTCAAAACTACATCAAGTTCAGTTAATGTAATTTCGTTGTTCTCAGCTGCTTCCATAATCATTGTTTCTGAATCAAGGACTCTTGGTGTTGTACCGTCATTCCATGTCACATGTACATGAGAGGCCAAAGCACTATACACATCTGGTTGTGCAGGGGTACTTGTAAAAACTTCGCCCTGGTATCCATGTACACCACCGCCACTAATGCCATTGGTAAACATGAAAGTTTTTGAAAGTGCTTCTTCAGGAGTGTTCTTCAACAATGGAGCTAGTTCTACCTTCCATTCTTGTTTTGCAGTAATTAATTCTGCATGTGTTGGATCACTAGAATCGGTGATGATAAAATAAACATTCTCACCATTGTAGTAACCCTGATGCATAGGAATTGTTGCTGGAACATTTGCTCTTGATAATCTAAGTACAGAGCCCAAGTCAGCTTCAGCTATATCTTCTTCATGGGTTTCATCCATACGTTCTTCATGGGGTTTGTCCATTTCAGTTTCTCCAACTGGAGCTACAGGAGCAACTTGTTCTTGTCCTGCTTTCCAAGCGGCTTTACCACCTGGAATTTCAGAACAAAGTTGTAATCCACAAATGTCAGTAGCAGAACCATATTTAGAGGATCCAGTACCTTTACTTTTCAGTGCTTCAACATCTGTGAAATAATCAGTCGTCATTCCTGCTGTAAACAAGGGCAAAATTGCAAGAAGTGCAATGTATCTTAGACTCTTGTTCATGCAAAGAAAATAGAAGTTTTATTTAAAAGAATTTGTCCAAATCAGACAATTTAGTTAGAAAGTTCTGAAAATCTATTTCCCACATAATCCCAATTAACAACATTCCACCAAGATTCAACATAAGCAGGTCACTTGTTTCGATATTTCAAATAATACGCATGCTCCCAAACATCTAGCACAAGCAATGGGAATTTTCCCATAGTCCAAGGACTAGTTTGATTTTCAGTCGTAATGATTTCTATTTTATGATATGTGGAATTAAAAACCAGCCAGCACCAACCACTGCCTTGAATGGTAACCGCTTTTTCAGAAAAAATTTTTTTAAAATTCTTAAAACTATCAAAATACACATCAATTTGATCTTCTAATTGTCCAC
>JBOEHF010000221.1:0-1406 GCA_050633805.1 Candidatus Nitrosopumilus sp. | reverse complement strand
TTGAGCCCATCTGATATTACAGTTGGAGATGTTGATTCTGCCAACATGCAGGTACGTTTCTTTGATGTATTAACTGATGAGAATCTTGAAAAAGTAACTTACAGAATTGAAGTTTGGCAAAGTGGTGAACTTTTGGCAAGAAACTTGTTTTATGATATGGATGGTAGATTAGATGTACAAATCAAACCACAAACTGATTGTGATGAAATCAACCTTCATGAATGTACAACTTATGGTGGATCCGAACATGTTAGTGCACCAGGTGCTTTGTATGTATTTGGAGAAAACTGTACTGATGACAATTTAGATATCTGTGGAAGACCATCTATGACCGGTCCAATATTTGTAAAGGGCGGACTATACAAAATTAGAGTTGATATTGAGGCTGCCACTAGCCCGAGAACTGTATTAGCTAATTTGTTAAGCTATGAAACTTTTGTCAGTGTCGCACAAGAACAAAATTTCTCTCTCCAAACTGCAAATGCTGAAGAAATTCCAGTAATTGTAAAAACATACTATGACGATGTTGATAACTTTGCTTTTGATACTTCAGATAATTCAATTTCATTTGATATGCCATTTGATTGGAGTCCCGAATATGTTGATTTGGTACAAGTAGTACATGAAGAAGTCAGAGTTCCAAAAACATTTGCACCGTATGCTGAAGGTAAACAATTCAAAGGATATGTTAACGGTGTAGAAATTGATCAAAGAGCATTACTAAATGATCCGTATACGTATGATGATACAAACATTGTACATTTCTTAATTACCAAAAATGAATTACAAAAAATTAATGAAAAATTAGGTTCAAGCAACTATGACAATCCAAAAATGGATTTGAAACTAGTTCCATTAGATGAAGCATCAAAAAGTTCCACCGAATTTTATCTTGTAGATACAATAAATTATGAACAAGTTCCAACTACTGTGAATATTTCATGGGATGGAAAATATGGTGCAAATCAAGAAATCCCATTTGAATTCACATTCTTTGATGAAAATAGAGAATTAATCAAAGATGTAAAATATGCTTATGTTGTTTTAGACGAATTTGATAATGAAATAGCACGAAATGATGGAGATGATTCTTCCAATCCAGGAATAGTTTCTATTGAAGGATTAGATGTTCAAAGAATTTATGTTCCGTCTCAAGGCCAAATTCGTGTTGATATTCTAGTTTATGGAACAGGATTTGATTATGACCCAACATATGCTGGAATTGGTTCGGCAATAATTGAAATTGGTCCAGGTACTGGAACATCTTCAACCCCCCAAGTTCCTGAAAAAGCATCAATTCCTAGTTGGATTAAAAACAATGCAGAGTGGTGGGCTGCAGGACAAATTGACGATGATTCATTCATTCAGGGAATTCAGTATTTGGTTAAAGAAGATGTTCTAAAGAT
>JBOEHF010000220.1:0-704 GCA_050633805.1 Candidatus Nitrosopumilus sp. | reverse complement strand
TCAAAGGTTGGGCAGAAGACGCCGCACTATAAGCAGCATCTTTTAGCACATTCTTTTTTCTTATTTTTAATTATGTTAAAGATTTTTTCTTGATTTCTTTTGGCAAAGTTTTTACAAACTGTTTTAGAAATTTATCTTCTTTATCAAAATGAATTTCTAAAAATTTGTTTTTTGCAAAGAAATCATTCCATGTCTTTTCAAATACAGGAAATTGTTTTGGTTCAAAATTTACCCTAGAAGTTTCATGATGTGCAGCTGGGAAAACGTCTGAAATTTCAATTGGGATTAATCCTAATTGTGGATTATACTGACAAACTTGAAACGATTCAAAATCTTTGAATTTCTTTTTTAGTCCTATATATTGACGAGATAGATATCCTGGTTTTATACTGGACTCTTTAGTAATTACTAATTTCTTTTTCTTTGATTTGAACTTTCTAACAATTTCATGGAAAGATTGAACTTCTGGTCTGTATTGGTCCTCTTCACTAAACAGGAAAATCGCCTTCTCTTTGAATTTTGGAGTTCCCAAACCCAGAAATTCATAATTTTCAGTCATCACTTCAATCATTTCAAATAATTTTGGATGTGCTCTTGCCTTTTTAATCACATATTCCCATAATCTTCCTTCATGAATTGCTTGTTTTACTTTGTCAACTTCAAGTTTGATTGCATACAAATTATGAATTGCCAATTGATTGATT
>JBOEHF010000219.1:0-1832 GCA_050633805.1 Candidatus Nitrosopumilus sp. | reverse complement strand
TATCTTTGAGCCATTCAACCTGCGGAAGTGTAAATCTCCAAACAATGTCCCCTCGTTCATTATCATTGAAATCCCATGGTGCAATAATTACAATGTCATTATCTCTAATCCAAACTCTTCTCTTTAGTTTACCACGAATTCTTCCGCGTCTAGTAACATTATCAGCACATTTTATCATGACATTTTCTCCGCCCATCATTTTCAAAACACGACCAAAGAGTTCGCCTTCTTCAGGCAATCTAATCTCTTTTAATGCACTCTCGTTTTTTACTTGGCGCTTCCCCATGATGTTCATTATCATTATGAGCATATAACTGGTAGGGTTTTTCTGGAAGAGAAATTCGCAAAAATTGGTCATAAGAGATTTTTATCCAAGTAATTCATGTAGAATGTGGAATTTCATTGTGTAGAGGACTGCTCCCAATGTTGTATTGAAAGAGAGTATTACCCAAGTAAGAAATTTGGAAAAATAGGAGTGTTAATTCTCCCTGAAGAAAAAGAACGAATTAAAGAGTTGGCAATCAAAAATAAATTAAAAATCAAAATTTTACCAAGAATAGGTATTTCTGAAAATAAAGACTCTTTTCCAGAAAAAATTTTAGCATATCAGTTAATGGGTGGTGAAAAAAATGGCAACACATGTCCATTTTTAGATGTAGAAAGTGATGAAAAATCACCACATGGAGGTCATCCATGTAAAATTTACAATCAAAGGCCTTTGGCTTGTTCTGCATATCCTTTGAGTGAATTAGATCCAATAACACTAGATCAAAAATGCAAATTCTGCAAAGAAAACGGAAATGTTGATGAAAATCTGAATTCAGAAATTGAGTCTCTTTTAAAAATTAAAGAAAAGATGGTTCCAGATGCGGAATTTATCTGGAGGTATGCAACAAATATTGGTGAACCGGAAGATCAAGAAATTATGAAATCAGGTTGGATTTTAGAAGAATGAAACCAAACAATGATGGGAATTGAGAAAAAGCATCAAAAATACAAAAGGCATCAGAACTTTGAACAAGCATGAGTGAAGATGCATGGTCGAATCTCTATTAAGTAGATCAAAAAAATAATTGAAATGTTAAATGACGATGCAAGGACCCCTCAAAGGAAATTGCATCGGAATTAAAAGTTAGGTCATGATGTCTCGGATAGAGCAATTAGAAAAAGAATAGAACGTCTAGAGAAAAATAGACTCAAAGGATACAAAGCAGTTCTAACAGATGTGTCGGGAATTAATGAATATCGAGCAGTCTTTGTGAAATTGAACTCTCCCAAATCCCCTTAAACAGGAAAAGATTCGATTAAAGATCTCATTACAAAATTAGACAATTATCTATGTGTCAAACCTGGAAGGGTATGGAATGTGTTGATTTTCCTCCAAATGCAATTCTTCCATTACTTCCATCTCAAAAAGCACAAGGTTCTACCAACATTCTGATATTTTTATCCAATGAGTCAATGAATGCCGAAACAAAAAAGATTATTGCTGAATTTGATCATAGCTTGGATAAATTGACATTAAATTATGTTGCATTAATGGCTATTAACTCAAATACTGTACCCAAAGATTTTAAAATTAATAAAATAACTAAAAAGGAAAATTCATCATAAAATAAATCTTAAATTTTTCAATTAAAAATTTGGAGCCTCAATTCTATTTGCCCTCAAACATTGAACAAATTTTTTAAACGTAACTAATTTCAAGCAAAATACATTTTAAAATAAAATTTGTTTGAACTTTTTCTGTGAGACTGGTTGTCGTATAACACACATCTAAAGATTCATTGTATCTTATTATCAGGTCATATACGTTTAAAGTAGTTCTATAC
>JBOEHF010000218.1:0-482 GCA_050633805.1 Candidatus Nitrosopumilus sp. | reverse complement strand
AGTTGAATGCGCCTGGTTCTGTCTTGTCAGCTGCAAAGACCGTGAATGCCTCGTTTGGCCTTTCTTCGAATTCCATCTCTGCAACACCAGGACCCATTCCCTTTACATTTCCTGAAAAAGAGTCCCTTAGAAGATCTTGTCCTGCGCCATACAGTCCCTCTTCTTTGGCTACCTGGGTTCCTGCCATGAAAGCATCCCATGCCAATTTGTGGATCTGTTGATTGTCAACTCCGTGTGTATGTGTCATGACAATGTGGGTATCGTCTCCGCAATATCCTATGTAATAATCGATGAGTAGATCTGCTGAATTTTTGACGGTGTTTCTAATTGCTTCTATTAGTCCATCACTAGGTTTTGTATGTCCGCCAACTCCGCCGACATCCGCTTTGATAACTGAAACTGTAATTTTCATAAATGTCATCTTTGTCCCTTTGATTTATGTGCTTTTAACAAAGTTTTGTGATCTGTAATTTATTGAATTT
>JBOEHF010000217.1:0-610 GCA_050633805.1 Candidatus Nitrosopumilus sp. | reverse complement strand
ACGAGATTATAGAAGATTCACTGAAGATGGCATATCTATGGGATGAGGTAAAAGATGATTTGAAAAAACCAGCAGTTGCATTATCAGGAGGACAGCAACAAAGACTCTGCATTGCAAGAGCTCTTGCCATACAACCAGAAGTATTACTCATGGATGAGCCTGCATCAGCATTGGATCCGATTGCTTCACAAAAAATTGAACAAACAATCATTGAATTGAAGAAACATTATACAATAATTATTGTAACACATAACATGCAACAAGCCCTTAGAGTTTCAGATAAAACAGGCTTCATGTACTTGGGAGATTTAGTTGAATATGATAAAACTGAGAAAATTTTCAAGAATCCAGAAAAAGAGTTGACTGCAAATTACGTACAAGGGAGATTCGGATAGATGGTACGACTCATTGATCCTGCAATTGAAAAACTGTCAAATACAATTTACGATATGGGTCAAGATGCAATTACATGTTTTTCTTTAGCAGTTGATTCATACTTGGAAGATAGACAAACAGCATCACAAGTTCGCGATTTATCAGAGAGAATTCGAAAAAACTACTACAATGTTGAAGATCAGATTTTTGATATCATGTTGAAATACCAACCAAT
>JBOEHF010000216.1:0-1905 GCA_050633805.1 Candidatus Nitrosopumilus sp. | reverse complement strand
TGTTTGTAAGATCTCCGGAAAGAGTTACCTGATTGCTTGTCTGAGCATGTGCCACAGGTATGAAGATAATTGAAAATGCAACTGCTAAAACCACATACCACATGCCCGCCATGGAAAAAGAACCAGATTTTTGTATATAGTGGGCACTGATGATTCATCAGTAAAAATCAGGATTTGTAGCCACAAAGTAAAATGTCAATTAGATTCAAAATTGGCAAGATTAGTAATCAATAGACTAGTTTTTATTTTCTACAAATTCCCCTACATGAAAAAAATCATCTTCATCTGCTTTATCGTTTGTTGTGAAATTAGAACTTGAATCAAACGGATGCGCAGAATATGTACATTCTCCGTTTATTAATGCAAGGGGAGATTCACATTGAGTTTTATCACATGTGTGCGATGTGTCAAGACCAATGAAATAGTCCGAGTATCCATTAGGACATACAATTTCACAATCTACAGGTGTAGGAATTTGTGAGATTATTTGTTTTTCAGGATCAGATCCTTCAAAGAACTTATGCAAATCAATAATTATTTTATTGTCTTCTAGTTGAACATTACAAATATCATATTGGGTTTTTTCCATATGGGATTTAATTTCTTCAGACTTTGATTCAAGTAACAATGTTGGCTCTTTAGGACAAAATTGCGGACATCCTTTAGAGTTTAGTGGGTCATTTTCAGGGTCTAAATCAATTGGAGAAGCCTCTGTCTCTTTGTAACATACTGAATAGAAATTGTGATGAATCATCTCTAGTTGTTTTATTGGATCTGCATCATAACTTTCATTAGCAATATCATTTTTGAGAAATCATGGGATTGTTTGGTTCCAAGGCTAAAGTAGAGGATTTGCTATATGACGCAATGTCTCTAATGGAGCAAAACCAGCCAAAAGGAGCAATAGCTCTGTTTAACAAAGTCCTAAAACAAGAGCCCAAGAACACCTCAGCATTATTTAACAAAGGACTAGCGCTAAACCAGATAAAAAAATACAGTGATGCAATTACTTCTTTTGATATTTTGTTAGATGTAAACCCAAAAGATGCCCAAGCTTGGAATAACAGAGGAATCGCTATGGCAGAAAATGGCAATATTCAAGCAGCTGCTGAATGTTATGACAAAGCAATTGAAGTAGATCCAAAAAGTGCATCATCTCATTTCAACAAAGGAGTCCTGCTTGACAAACTGCAAGAGCACGAGGAGGCATTGGCATCATTGGAGAAAGCAATTACAATTGATCCAAGAAAGCCAAATGCAATGATCTACAAAGGAATTGTGCTAGGCAAATTAAGAAAACATGAAGAGGCACTAAACTGCTTTCAAAATGTTTGTAAAAAATACCCAAATAATCAAGATGCATTTTTTCAAAAAGGGGTTCAGTTAGCAGAGTTAGGGCAACATGAAAAAGCATTAGACGTGTTTGATGAAATTTTAAGAAAATACAAAAACAATGTAAATGTCATTTATGCAAAGGCCAGAAGTAAAGCAGCGCTAGAGATGTATCCTGAATCATTGGAATTGTTAAAGCAAGCAATATCTGCAAATCCCAAAGTTATTAGAAATTGGGCAAAATCTGAGCCAATATTTGCAGAATTACTTGACAATCAAGAATTCAAAAAACTAGTAAAACTATAGAACTTTTTTTCTAACTGAATCGATCCGAATTATTCCAACTTTCTTTTTTGGACCAATTAGCCGAGCTTCAAAAATTGGAATGTAAATTTCAGAAATTTCACGCAAAACAAATTCTTCTTTCAGATTTTTAACATCAGTCTCCATTGGTTTTTTTAGTTGTTTCTTGAGTTTGTCAATTGCAGCATCATAAGTCATCTCAGGTTTTTTCACATCGGGTTCATTTTTCTCAAGTAGTTGTTTTGGATAATTTTCCACAGTCTTTGAATT
>JBOEHF010000215.1:0-1682 GCA_050633805.1 Candidatus Nitrosopumilus sp. | reverse complement strand
GATGGTACGTAATCTGCATATTTCTCTGAAGGCCCAGTTGTAGCTAGCACTGCATCGTCTTTGAGGTCTGCTTTTCCACAACTAATGCACTGAGATGGTTTTTGCGGTGTATGTTTTATCTGGCTGATAAAATAATGGACCAATGTTACATCTATGATACATTGGCTCTTAATTTAATTGATGCATGAGACTAGAAATCCTTAATTCTTTATTCAAGTAATAGGAAATAGGATGGAATGCTTTAGGTGTGATGGAAAGGGAAAATACCGAAATGAGTTCGGCATGTGGGAGAAATGCGAATCCTGTCAGAAAAAGGAAATGTCATTTGAGAAAGTAGGTTCTGAACCTGACGTAAATGAAGAAGGAATATGACTGAGAAAAAAAATAAAAAAGACAATAGAAAACAAAAGGGGCAAAAGGCAGCTGAAGCCCGACAGCGAGTTAAAAAATACAAAAGTGAACAACAAAAAAAGAAGAAGAGAAAACCAAAGTATTAATTTTAAATGCTTACTGTGAATAATTGAGTAACATGGATGGTTCTGAAAAAGTAAAACTTGACCACCAGAGAAACAAGTCTGAAATTGTAAATTTGGTAAAAGAGATGTTCAAACTTGGCAAATGGGGAGATGAGCAATTTCGAGTTGAGTTACAAGATTTGGTTACAAAAGATGAAAAACTAGTCAAAGATGTGATTGATAAAATAAAGCACGAAAAAGGAATAGAGTAACCATGGGATTCAAGGACAGATTCATGGGTAATGAAACTTCAAATGTTTCAGTTAAAGTTCAATGTACTGGATGTCAAAGAATCACAACAGTGAGAATTCCTTCTGACAAAACTATTGAGAAATGGAATGAGAAAGCAACTTGCAGCTTGTGTGGTGGGAAGAGCTGTTGGGAAAAATATGTCTAGTTTGTAAAGTATACCCTGAAAAAATTTTCCATTTCCTAATGCTAACTAGTAATGATTAGTAGAGATAGTTATTAACGATAAAAGAATGATGTGATCACTTGAAAAAGAAAATCACGATCCCTGTAATTATTGCAGCATCAATTTTTGCAATTGCCATTGTATCGTTTTCACCTTCTGATGCACTAGCAGAATATGGAGATTATACAATTCCCGAAATTACTGGAAGCATAGCAGTTGATGGTGACTATTCAGGTCTTGAGAAAATCTCACTATCTGATGCAATGAGTATATCTGAGGATTCAGTTGATGACTCTAATGCAATGTGGGGAAAGCTCCAAGTAATTCAAGGATATCTGGTGTACAAAGTTGGCCTGCTATCTGATGATGATGTCTTTTACAAAGTAATCATTGATGCAGGCGATTCATCTGTGCTTTATGTCTCAGAAGGAAAATCAAAAGACAGCTGGAAGCATTCAGACAAGTCTGGAAAATGGAAAGACCACTATGCTGATTTGACTCCAGAAGAGCGCGAACTCAAAAAACAGCAATGGGGCGAGGTAAAGGAAGCATTCTTCGCATTAACCATTGATGAGCGAGCAAAAATGATTATGCACTTTATGTCAATGAAGGTCCAATGGGAATCATTCTCTGAGGAGGAGCGTGATGCCAAGAAATTAGAAATGAAACAGATGATGCAAGACTTGTTGCCTCTATCAGTTGAAGAGAAAACAGAGAAACTGCGTGAATTTATCCAATCACTTTAAGAAAAC
>JBOEHF010000214.1:0-634 GCA_050633805.1 Candidatus Nitrosopumilus sp. | reverse complement strand
GACTTATGTTATTATTAATAATTAATTAGACTTAATCATATCTAAACTTATCAAAATTCAATACTAGATTTAAATAATAATTAATAATCAACAAATATCACATGCCTATTGTTTCAATATCGCTAAACGACGAGATACTAAAGGAACTTGACAAGCTACAAGGATCTATGGGATTTACAGGACGTTCTGAGATTATTCGTGCAGGAATTAGAACATTTGTACAAGAAGAGAAGCAAAAAACAGATCTAAAAGGAAAACAAAATGCAGTGCTGATTGTAGTGCATGCAGATGAGTTTGATGATCAGGTTGCAAGAATAAAGCATGACTATGAGCATTTGATTAGAACTCATCTTCACAACAAGATAGATGGTGATAGATGCATGGAGATGTTTTTCCTGGATGGAGATTCTAAAAAGATACAGTCCATAACCAAGGGTTTTCTGACTGACAGAAAAATGGATACAGTAAAGCTAGTTGCATTGTAGTTTTTGTTTTGTTGTAGAATAGCATTTCCTGAAAATGACGATATGATGATAGTCAGAAAGAAATTTCCAACTTACTATTTGAATAATATTGTTTTTAGTTTTTTGGAATAAAATTTATCCTGTCATGTGTGTAAACTCTAGGTGTTTTA
>JBOEHF010000213.1:0-3268 GCA_050633805.1 Candidatus Nitrosopumilus sp. | reverse complement strand
CTTCAGCTGAGAATTCTACTTGCAAACCACGAGATTTTCCGTACTCTACTGCTTCAATTGCTTTTTCAAGTGCTTGCTCTCTTGTCATTTGGAGTTTGTGTTCCAAGTGGATGTCTGAAGTTGCAATGAATGTATGAACATAGTTTAAACCCGCATCAACTGCAGCATCAATATCCTTTTTGATAGTTCTAGTTAATCCTGCAATTTCACAAGACAGTCCTTCAGAAGTGATCATCTTGACTGCTTTTAATTCACCTTCAGAGATTACTGGAAAACCTGCTTCAATTGCATCAACACCTAACTCGTCAAGTTTTTTTGCAATCTCCAATTTTTGTTCAGGTGATAGAGAGACGCCAATTGTCTGTTCACCGTCTCGTAATGTAGTATCGAAAATTCTAACTTTCATTCGACGCCACTCCTTTGTATGGCAGCAACTCCAGTTCTTGCAACATCAATTATTCCAAATGGCTTTACCAATTCTTCAAATGCTTTGATTTGATCTGGGGTTGCAGATAATTCTACCATGATAGAGTCCTTTTTGACATCATGTACTTTACCACCATATGCGTTGGCCATTTTGTTTACCTCCATGCTATCATTAGCATTACTTAGTTTAATCTTAAAAATACTGAGTTCTCGGTAGACGGTTTTATGCTCATCTAAGCGCTCAACTCTGACAGTGTCAATCATTTTATCAAGTTGCTTTACAACCTGGTCTATTTGTTTTTCATCGCCATAAGTGGTGATTGTCATTTTGGAGTATTCAGGGTTTTCAGTTACACCTACAGATATGCTATCAATATTGAAATCTCTTGCACGGAATAGGTGTGTGACTTTGAACAAGATTCCAGGTTTGTTTTCAACTAAGATAGAAAGAATTGCCCACATGATTATCACTATGATGGTAAAATCATATCCTTAAGCGAAGTTCCAGGTGCAACAAATGGCAATACGTCTTCTTCAGGATCAATTGGAATGTCAATTACTGTTGCAACATCACTGCTCAATGCATCTCTGATTGCTTTATCAAGTTCATCCATTGATTGCGCTCTTATTCCCTGTGCACCATAAGATTCTGCAAGTTTAACATAATCAGGGCAATATTTTCCCTGGTCTACGCCAATCATTCTTCTATCATAAAATGTTCTTTGCCATTGAGCTACCATTCCCAATGTAAAGTTGTTTAATACAAATACAATTACCGGGATATCTTCCAACACTGCAGTTGCAAGAGAATTTTCAGTCATTGCAAAACTTCCATCACCAGCAATATCCACAACAGGGACATCGGGCTTTGCCACTTTTGCACCAATAGAAGCTGGGAATCCCCAACCCATTGTACCAAGTCCAGTAGAGCTAAAGAAAGTTCCAGGTTGAATTACATCATAGAATAATGAAGCCCACATTTGGTGTTGTCCTACTTCAGTGGTAATGATAGATTCCTTGGGTAATATCTCTCGGAGTTTACGTAAAATTTTTGCTGCACCCATTTCACCTGGATGAAGTTTCAGATTTTCTTGCCAGTAGGCTTTAGTTTCTTTTACATGTTTTACCCATGGAGTCTCTTCAGTCTTTTTGATTGCTTTTTGCAAAAGTAATTTCACCATGATTCTGAGATTCATCTGCACATCACCAACTACAGCAAGTTGTGCGGTTTGGTTTTTGCCAATCTCAGCAGGATCAACATCCATGTGAATAATCTTAAGATCTCTTTCGAAGTCTTCAAAAGTTCCAACAGATCTATCAGAGAATCTAGTTCCTATTGCTAAAACACAATCAGCCTCAGACATGATTTTGTTTGCCTCTGCATGCCCATGCATTCCAATAGGACCTAATGACAAAGGATGGTTTTCAGGGAATGCGCCTTTTCCTTTGAAGGTAGTTACTACAGGAAGCATTAATGTTTCAGCAATAGATTGTAATTCAGCAAAAGCTGATGAAATGATTGTTCCACCACCAGCTAAAATTACAGGTTTTTGAGAATGAAGTAACATGTCAATTGCTTTTTCTACCGCAACCATGTCTGGATCAGCCCAAGGATGGTAGCCTTGAATCTTAAATTCATCAGGGAAGATCATTTCAGCTTCGTTTTGTTGTACATCTTTTGGAATGTCAATCAAAACAGGTCCAGGCCTTCCAGTCTCTGCAATAAAAAATCCTTTCTTTACAACTTCAGGGATTTCAGAAGCATGTCTAGGTTGAAACGCATATTTTACAACAGGGTTTGCCATTCCAATAATGTCACTTTCTTGAAATGCATCTTTACCAATCATCGGGGTAGGAACTTGACCAGTAACTGCCACCATTGGTGCAGAGTCAGCTTGAGCTGTTGCTATACCAGTTAGAATATTGGTTGCCCCAGGTCCAGATGTGGCAAAACATACTCCAGGTTTTCTGCTTACCCTTCCAAAACCATCAGCCATATGTGCTGCAGATTGTTCATGTCTTGTCAAAATGTGTCTAATGTTACATCTAGCAAATTCATCATACATTGGAAGATTTGCACCTCCCGGTAAACCAAATACTTCCTTGACGCCTTCTTTTTCCATTGCCGTCATCAAGGCCTTTGCACCAATCATATTTTCCATATTATTCATCAAATTTCTCCCCATAATTTTAATGTGTTAGAGTTTTGAGCACACTTTACAGTGTAAGTATGACAACTGGCAATTCTTTACCAAACGCCATAGTCAATCTTGTGTTCATTGAAATCAAAAAAATAATCAACTGATAATTAATAAAGATTCTCTGAAGAATAATGGAGTTTTTACGCATAACAATACAGAAGACTTAAACTCATAATTTTCTTATTCGAAATGGTCGTTTTGACAGACAAAGAAGACATCATCAAAACAATTGAAACATTGTTTCAAGCAGGGATAACAAAAGATCTATCAGTATTACGAGACATTCATCTTAATGATTCAAAATTTTCTAGTTTCAGTGATTTGCCGCCATATGATCTAAAAGACTATCAAAACACAATTGAATTAGAAGAATTGAAATTTGTGAGCATATCAGACTATTCATACCAGATAAAGAATCCAAAAATCAGCACATTTGGAGAGACTGCAGTTGTGGCATTAGAATTAATTCAAAAAGGAATGCTAGTTGACACCAAAGCATACACTGGAGAGCATATGGAAATTAATGGACGTGCAACATTTGTTTTAGTAAAGCAACCAACATGGAAAATTGCACACATTCACCTATCAAAAATTAACGGGTGATTATTTCTTGGAAGGATTTGATTTCTTTTGATTAGGGT
>JBOEHF010000212.1:0-2807 GCA_050633805.1 Candidatus Nitrosopumilus sp. | reverse complement strand
AGAACACTTTGCTAAAAATAACTAGGTTCTGATTCTCTCAATTCTAATTTTTTTGGGAATGTTTTTTGAAACTTTCTCTACGATAATTCTTAATTCGTCAACTTCTACTTTGTCCCCCTCTTGAGGGATATCTTGCAATCTTTCATGCAATAAACCATTTAATGATGCATAATCATCCCCCTCTGGAACTTTTGTTCTAAAAATTTCGTTTATTGTATCGATCTCAATATCTCCATTTGTTATTATGGTGTCCTGATCAATTTTTTCATAACCTTTCTGTCGGGTCAAATCTGTTTCATCTTCAATTTCTCCAACTATCTCCTCTAGCAAATCCTCTAGTGTGACTAATCCTTCAACCCCCCCATGCTCATCGACTACTATGGCCATGTGTGTTTTTCTTCCTTTCATCTCCTTTAACAGAGCGCTGACCATTTTCTCTTGAGATGCAAATACGGGTTTTCTTGCTATTTTTTCAAGACTAGTCATTTTGTTATCTCTCTCTAATTCTTTGAGAACGTCTCTAACATGAATAAATCCAACAATATCATCACTTGTATCTCCATAAATTGGAATTCTTGAGTGTCCGCTCTGATTGATTTGGGGCAATGCTTCAAAGAGCAATGTTTTGGAATTCAATGTGAACATCTTCGTTCTTGGAGTCATCACGGAACGAATTACCGTGTCATCGAATTTTAAAGCACCGTGAACTAACTCCATTTCATCTTTTTCGATAGCTTTTTCTTCAAGACCTTGATCAATCACTCCTTTGATTTCTTCTTCTGTGATTGGAGGAGGCGCATAACTGCTTCCAGTCATTTTTACTACTCCTCTGGTAATTATCTCAAAGAACTTTACAACTGGATAGAATGCATAACCAAATGCAAGTAATACAGGTGCATATCTTAATGCAATTTTAGTGGAATTTGCATTACAATATGTTTTTGGAGTAATTTCTCCAAAAATCAGAATCAAAAAGGTCATAACTCCCACTGCGATTCCCAGTCCATCATTTCCAAACAGTCTGATTGCTACACTTGTTGCAAGAGCAGATGCTCCAACATTTACCAAATTATTTCCAAGATTTACACTTGACATCATCCAACTTGGATTCATTTTTAATTTGTGAAGTGCTTTGGAACCTTTTCTACCTTCATTGAATAGCTGAACTACTTTGGATTTTCTTACTCCTACTAGTGCTACTTCTAACCCACTGAAAAATCCCGACAATCCTATTAGAACACCTAAAGATGCAATCTCAATCCATAAGTCTACCATGACATTCTCCTAGAAAATTTCTTGGAACAATTGTAACAATTACTCATTTAGTTTTTTTGCACCATCTTTTTGGATGGTACATGTTCTGTAAAACATGGATTTAACTCTTAAGATGTAAAAATTGTTCAAGCCTAAAATTGAGGCTAATTTTTAGGAGGAATGGCAAATCTGTTTTCTGGATTTCTATGATAATCTACAGGAATCATGGCGTCTTTTTGTCGACCTGTTAGGATCCCTACTACCACATCATCCTTCTTGACAATCTCTTCATCGATTAGTTTCTTTATTCCTACAACTGATGCACCTGATGCCATTTCACAATCAAAACCATTTAGACCGACTACGGACATACCATCTAACATTTCAGCATCTGAAACCGTAGTGGAAACACCATTTGTAAATTCTAAAGCACGTAGTCCCTTTAGGATATTTGCAGGTCTGCCGATTTGAATTGCAGTAGCTTTAGTTTTTGGTCTTAATCCTTCTTTATCCAAATGATCATAATATCTGGAAATTAATTCGGTATTTGGTCTTCCTTTATTCCATCTTAGTTCTTCTCCTTCAAACTTTCCATTGTACAAATCAGATAAAGTACTTGCACCTTCAGAATTAATTACTGCAATTCTAGGAATTTTTTTAATCCATCCCCATTCATACAATTCCATCAATGCTTTTCCGCAACTAGATGTATTTCCTAAAGCGCCTCCAGGATAAACAATCCAGTCTGGTGTTTCCCAATTCAAATATTCTAATGCTCTAAACGGAATTGTTTTTTGACCTTCAATCCTAAACGGATTAACGGAGTTTACAGTATATCCATCATGATTTTGCGCATCATCTAATGATTGTTTTAATGCATCATCAAAATTACCATCAACTTCAACAATTTGAGCTCCAAATTGGTATGCTTGACTTAGTTTTCCTGGGGCTATTTGGCCTGCGGGAATATACACATCACAATTCATACCCTCATTAGCTGCAAACATTCCTGCAGAAGCTGATGTATTTCCAGTTGAAGCGCAAACAATTTTTTTTGCACCAATCATCTTTGCGTGTGTTACAGCTGTTGCCATTCCATTATCTTTGAAAGAACCACTTGGATTGTATCCTTCTGGCTGTAACCATAAACTATCATTTGATGTTCCGACAAATTCAGCAGCTTTTGACATGTGATATGGCTTTGATTGTCTGCCTTCAGAACCATCAAGAGATACAAGATATTTTGAACATTCTTCCATATTCTCTGTGTCTATTTGACAAAAATTTAGTAAATCCCTAAATCTCCATACTCCACTTTCATTGAAAATTCTGCCTTCAGAATTTCTTCTTTTGTAAAAAACTTCTTTGAGTGACGATGATGGTTTATTTTTATATTTTACGTCTAACATGTGGCCTCTCTCACATTGAACATTTGTATTTTCAATTGGATACTCTAGTCCACATTGTGGATCAATACATCTGAGATAAGCGTCACCTTGCATCGTAATTACAGATAATCGGTGATAATTTAAAGGAAATCCTGTAAAAATTGT
>JBOEHF010000211.1:388-533 GCA_050633805.1 Candidatus Nitrosopumilus sp. | reverse complement strand
TATCGCAGCACTTTGTTGGTGGGAGCACTACTGCTGACATAAAAAAACCCGACAGAGTCAACAGACATATCCATGGGATTGAACAAGCCGCCGCCACTGGCAAATACATCAATAAATTGGCCAGAAACACCATCAAAACGAATTA
>JBOEHF010000211.1:0-264 GCA_050633805.1 Candidatus Nitrosopumilus sp. | reverse complement strand
AAAGACGTCCACAAATTCACCGGATTTGCCATCAAAATGAAGTATACGGTTATCACTGCTGACGTAAAGGTTATCATCTGGTCCAAATACAGCATATCTTGGATTTGATATTTCACCATTATGGGAACTAATGAAATTATCAACAAAATTACCGTCAGCATCATACCTAAGAATTTCATTGGTTAGAAAACTTGTAACATGTAAATATTTTCCATTAGAGCTAAACTCAAGATCTTTAGGACCAGAAAGGCCGCCAGAACCAGA
>JBOEHF010000210.1:2565-2722 GCA_050633805.1 Candidatus Nitrosopumilus sp. | reverse complement strand
TTCCAGAACCATCTGATCTGTGTGCTGTAACAATTTCTTTGTCAGGTAAATTCAATCCTGGATTTTCTGCAGTTATTGCAGGATCATTCCATTTTGTAATTTCTCCTAAAAAGATCCCTGCAATTGTGTCAGCAGTTAGTTTTAGTCCTTTGTTTGG
>JBOEHF010000210.1:0-2504 GCA_050633805.1 Candidatus Nitrosopumilus sp. | reverse complement strand
TGCTGCAAAATTTACAGTTTTTTCAATGTGCTGTTTAATTCCACCACCACTACCAATTGATTGATAATTTAGATTTACGTTGTTTTGTACATTGTTGTATTCAACTCTCCACAAATCAATTAGGGGAAATGGAAATGTTGCTCCTGCTCCAGTCAAAGTGAATTGTTGATTTGGATCAGGTACATCAGGTGTTGTTGCTGCGTCTGCATATAATGGAGTGACAATTGCTCCAAGTGCAGTCAATAAAATCAGTAACGATGTTTTTGTCTTCATTAGTTGAATTGATGTGAAAAATCTATTTACAAATACTAGGCATAGATTACATTAGTTCCATATTCTATATAGAAAATGAATTGAACAGAATGATTCCGTGATTGGGGGATTGACAATCAAATAACCTGATTTCTTGCCTGTTTGATGGTAATTATGGTTTTTTTCAGAAGCAAATCTAGCTCTTTTTCGGATATTGCAAGTGGCGGTACAAGCATGACAATGTTTCCAAGAGTTCTGAGATAAATTCCATTTTTCTTGCCAATCTCAAAGAATATCTTGTTGATTGATCTTTTTGGATGGATTGGGGTCTTTGTTTTTTTGTTTGTAACTAGTTCTATTCCCATAAGCATACCTTTGTGTCGTATGTCTCCTACAATATCGATATCTGAAATCTCTTTGTAATATTTTTCAAAAATTTTGGATGTTTTCTGAACTTTTTTGATTAAATTATTTTTTTGATACATTTTGATATTCTGATTTGCAACTGCTGCTGCAATTGGATTTCCAGTATATGTGTGACCATGAAAGAGATGTTTCCAATCGTTAAATTCGCCTGAAAATGAATCATAGACTTTTTTGTTTGCTAGAGTTGCAGCCATTGTTAGATATCCTCCTGTAAGCATTTTTCCATATGCCACAATATCTGGAATACTTTTTTGTTCTTCATATTGTACCATTGATCCTAATCTTCCAAAACCTGTTGCAATCTCATCTAACACAAACAATATGTTGTATTTTTTACATAGCTGGCTGATTTTTCTTTGAAATCCTTTTGGATAAATAATAACTCCCCCTGCCATCTGTGCGCCACTCTCCATAACAAAAGCTGCAATGTTGTTATTTTTTGAAAACTTTTTTTCAATTTTTTCTATACACTGATTTTGATAGTCTGCAAATGCCAATCCTTTTGGTATTCTGTATTTGTTTGGAATCGGAAATTGTATTGTAGAGAATAACTGTTTTTTAAATTTACCAAAAAATTCTGGAACATACCCCACTGACATTGCTCCAAATGTATCTCCATGATATCCGTTTTCTACCGTTGCAATCTCTGTTTTCTTTTTCTCTCCAATATTTTTCCAATATTGCAATGCAATTTTTATTGCAATTTCCATTGCTGAAGAGCCATTATCTGAATAAAACACCTTGTGCATTTTTGGTGAAATTTTTATCAGACTTTTTGCTAGTTTTTCTGCAGGTTCATTTGTTAGATTGAACATTGAAGAATGTTGCAGATTCTTACTCTGATTTGAGATGGTTTTGACTAATTCTGGATTAGAATGTCCCCATACATTACACCACATTGAGGCTACCGCATCAAGCATTTTGTTGCCTTTAGAATCTATAAGCCACATTCCTTTAGCTTTTGAAATCCCATCAAAGGAACTCCATTCCTTCATCTGTGTGTTTGGATGCCAAACAGAACTTTTTAGCATGATCTGTCTCCACAACTCGTACTATTATCGGGATTTGCCATCTTCAATTGCCATAATTCTTGTTCTGTAAAACCTGCTTTTTTCATCGCACAATTAAGACAATATCGTTCTTTCTTAAATTCAGGATTTTCAATATAATTCTCTTCACCCAATACACAAACTTGACAATCAATCCCTGAGCACGTATACTCTTCTAGATGTTTCTCACAATTACACGTCAATGATTTGTTTATTTTTGAATTGTCTTTTCAATGTTTTCTATACCGATTAGTTAATCAATGAATAATCCTATTGTTTTTTGTTGAAATCCCTCTTTATTGCAGGAACCGATACTGATGTTGGTAAAACATACGTCACAGCAGGACTGGGTGTGGTCTTTCGTAAAATGGGAATAGATGTTGGCGTGATGAAGCCATTTGCTGCTGGCACTGCTCAGAAAAAAGGTTACAAATCTGAAGATGTTGAAATCATTTCGCGTGCTGCAATGATCTGTGATCCTGAAAATTTAGTAAATCCTCAATTCTTCCCAATTCCGGCATCACCATATACTGCTTGGAAGAAACTAAAAACCAAACCAAAAGTTTCTACAATTATATCTAGTTTTAAAAAATTATCTAAACTTCATAAAATGCTATTGGTTGAAGGAATGGGCGGAATAATGACTCCAATACTCAAAGACTATTACATTACCAACTTGATTAAAGAAATGAAAATCCCGACTGTAATTGTTACTCGAAGCAAGGTTGGAACCGTAAATCACACTGTAATGACAGTAAAGATGTGTGAAAAATATAA
>JBOEHF010000209.1:0-1353 GCA_050633805.1 Candidatus Nitrosopumilus sp. | reverse complement strand
TTTGATCAATACTGAATTTTTTAGCAACAGTATCAATTTCAATTCCATGTTTTTTTGCAAACTTTAATTCCGTATCTCTATCCAAATTTTTGTCTCTAATTGGAGCTATGATTGGAAGATTGGAACCAGAACGTAATGTAATGTCAAATCTCACTTGATCATTTCCTTTTCCGGAACAACCGTGTGCAAGTGATGTAACTTTTTCTTTTTTTGCAATCTCTAAAACTTTTTCTGCAATTAATGGTCTGGCAAGTGCTGTTGCAAGACAATATTTTTTTTGATAAAGTGCATTTGCTTTAATTGACGGGAAAATGTAATCTTTGACAAATTCTTTTCGTGCATCTATGTTATAGTGTTTTTTTACTCCAAGTTTCTTTGCTTTGGCTGCAATCTTTTTCCAATCGTCACCTTGTCCTACATCTACTGTAACTGTAATGACATCCATATCATGTTCATCTTGTAGATATTTCACAACAACTGATGTATCTAATCCGCCAGAAAATGCAAGAATTCCTTTTTGAGTCATAAAACATTTTTTCCGTCGCATTTTGGAATTTATCTTTTGTGATGGGCTCAAAATTAATTATTTTCAAAAAATTTCTGACTAGCTTGAGCTAAAATTCGATGATTATTTAACCGCCAGATATAACGCTGTTTTATGAAAACTCGATTGATTTTCTCTGCTGGAATTACGGGAATTATCCTTCTATCTGTTTTGGGAGTTGCTCTAAGCTCTAATGCTTCATCTGGTGAAAATAAACTCCGTATTGCATATTTTCCAAATATTGGTCATTCAATCCCTATTGTGGGAATGGAAAAAGAATTTTTTCAAACAAGTGTTGGAAATTCAACTTTTATTGAAACTAGAGTTTTTGATAGTGGCCCTCAGGCAATTGAATCTCTTTTTGCAAACTCTGTTGACTTGGCTTATGTTGGCCCTGGACCTGCAATTAACGGATTTTTAAATTCAGAAAATCACAATGTAAAAATTCTTGCAGGTGCTGCAAGCGGCGGAGCTAGCTTTATAGTTCATCCTGAGTCTGAAATTAATTCTGCATCTGATTTTGCAGGAAAAAAAATTGCTGCACCACAAATTGGCAATACCCAAGATGTTTCATTACGTCACTATCTGTCTGAAAATGGGCTAAAGTCAGCTGAAAAAGGAGGCTCTGTTGTAATTTACAACATTCCAAATCCTGACATTTACACTTTGTTTGTAAAAGGTGACATTGATGGTGCATGGGTTGCAGAACCATGGGCAACTATTTTAGAGACTGAGTTAAATGGAAATAGGCTATTCCATGAAGAAGAGTTATGGCCCAATCAAGAGTTTGCATCTGTTCTTTTAATTGC
>JBOEHF010000208.1:0-3925 GCA_050633805.1 Candidatus Nitrosopumilus sp. | reverse complement strand
GACGGCTGCCCTGACAGTTATGATTCTGTATTGGATTCTGATCAAGATGGAATTGTAGATGTATCTGATGCATGTCCATTAGATCCTGAAACGTATAATTTCTATCAAGATGAGGACGGCTGCCCTGATTCAACTGGCTCTGTTGTACCGTCATATAGTTTCCCTGATGCTGATGGTGATGGCATTGACGACAGATGGGACCAATGCCTTGACGAACAAGAGAACTTTAATGGATATCTAGATTGGGACGGCTGCCCTGACGTATTAGCTGCAGAATCTACCACTCCAACAAGAATTGATTCTGACGGTGATGGATACTATGATGCAGTAGATTCATGCCCGACAAGTCCTGAAACTTGGAACAAGTATGATGATCATGACGGCTGCCCTGATACTGCTCCAGAACAACAAAGATTTGCCCATGATGACGATTTAGATGATATCATAAATGATGAAGATTTGTGCCCTCTTGATCCTGAGGATTATGACGGTGACCGAGATCATGACGGCTGCCCTGATTACTAATATAATTCTCTACATTATTTCCTGAATGATAAATATATTCAGTATGTGATGTTTGAACATGCTTCCAAAATTCTCCAGTCGGGCATTTTTAGCTCCTATGGCCGGAGTAAGTGATCCTGCACTTCGTTTACAATGTAAGAAAATGGGGGCTGGATTGGTTGTTACAGAATTTACAAATATTCATAGTATTATTGCAAAAGAAAGCCAACTCAAAGAAAGGATGAAAACTATACAAGAATTTATTGAATATTCTGATGAAGAACGACCTCTCTCAATTCAATTGTTTGGCTCTGATCTTGTTGCTTTAGAAAAAGCGGCAAAGATTGTAGAACCCTATTTTGATGTCATTGATTACAACATGGGTTGCCCTGCACCCCATATCACACAACAAATGGCAGGAGGTGCATTATTGCAAGAAGTTAATCTAACCCGACAAATTCTCAGTACTCTTGTAAATGCTGTAAAAAAACCTGTAACTCTTAAAATCCGTTCTGGAGTTACTGATGCAAGTAAATTTCTCTTTCATGACATTGCAGAAATTGCTGAAGATGAAGGAATCAAAATGATTACATTACATCCAAGAACTGTTAGCCAAGGTTATTCTGGAACTGCCGATTGGAACATGATCAAAGAATTGAAAGAAATTTCCAGTGTTCCGATTGTTGGAAATGGAGATATCACTACTCCTGAAGATGCTAAAAAAATGATTGACAATACTAATTGTGATTATGTGATGATTGGTAGAGGGGCAATGGGTAATCCATTTTTGTTTGAACAAATTAATGATTATCTAAAAACAAACTCCTACAAGGAATACTCTTTCAAAGATAGGTTGGATTCTTTTTTTGATTATTTACATCTCACAAATCAATACAAAATCAAATTTGCAAATATCAAAGGACAAGCAATGCGATTTACAAAAGGCATGAGGGGTGGTTCCAAATTTCGTTCTAAAATTACATTCTCAAAAAATTTAGAAGAATTAGAAAAAATTATGACTGATGCTTATACGTTATCTTAAAAATATCTCAAATAAGCCTGAATTCCTTCACATTTGTTCATACAAACATATGATTTGATATTGAGTTTTTAAGCAAATTGGATTATTCTTATATATTTCAAGAGGGCATTTCAAGTATGAAAATGGAGTTGAATTCTAATTGGCAACAGCTTATGTTCTCATAAACTGTGAGCTAGGTTCTGAAGAGGCAGTTATCTCAGAACTAAAATCAATTGAAGGTGTAGTTGAAGTACATGGGACCTTTGGTGCATATGATATCTTGGCTAAAGTAGAATCAAGTCAAGTAGAAGCAATAAGGGAGACCATTACTTGGAAGATTAGAAAAATACCTAAAATTAGATCAACATTAACATTAATGGGAATTGAAGGCCAACAATAATCTTCAAAATCCTTTGCTTTTATACTCAAACCGTAATACATTATCATCCCTTCAAAAAACATGTCCCCCAAAGGGATAACAACCCTGAGAGGATATTCCTCACCTCTCAGCAGTAAATTCTATGTACATCTATTTTGTATATGCTTTGATAAAATAAAATGATTTGAGGGCTTTAGAACCGGTCTTTTTAGATGCTATATTTAGAGTACTCTCTATGTTGGTGACTGCGATAATTCCATCTCCACTCTTTCCTGGAAAAACTGTTTCCTTATTGGTAATGATATAATCCTCTGACTTTTTTAGTGTAAAAGAAAAATAAAGTTATGAAAAGTGATGAAAAAAGGTCTCACAGACTAAACTATCTCTTAAAATACTATTTGACAAATCCTAAAGAAAACGATCTCTATCAAAGGGCAAAGCAGATGGGAGTAACTGATTCAACTGCCAAAGACTACATTAGAACAGTCATAATTCAAGCCCAAAAAATCTCTTCAAAGTAGCTTTTTGACATATATTCATAAATAATCAATTTGAGAGAAAATATACATGACCGATCCATTATTGGATGACGTAAAGGCCCTTTTGGATAAGGATTTTGGGGATGATAGGATTCTAAAGCAGATTTGTAGAGCTTGTGAAAATAACGAAGTAATTAGTAACTATGAAAGAAATTATGTTAGAAAATTAGCTGAAAAACATTTAGGGAAAAAACCATCCTTTACTCCCTCTCCCCCAACTGAAGAGAAACGCGTAGCTCCTGATGTTGCTATTCCTGAGATTAAATCTACCCCACAAACTCAATCATTTCAAACTGAAGTGCCACAAATCTCATACCGTAAGCCTAAAAACAAGAAAATAATTTTTGGTATTGGAAGCTTTGCCTTAGTTGTAATTATTGCAGTATCTGTATCTTTTAGTGGTATTTCAGATGGCAATTTCATAACTGATACGACAACAAATGGTATTCCAATTTCCTTATCTGTTCAAACTGATTTAAAATCGTATAACAACAAAGATCTTATTTCAATTAGTGGAAAATCTGATGCTGCTGGAAATGTAAATCTCTCTATAGAAAATCAAAACAATGAACTTGTATGGGTTGAACAAGTTTCACTGAAAAGTAATGGACAATTTTCTACTTTGACTATAGCTGGAGGTCCAGGATGGGAGAATTCTGGTATCTATACTATTAAAGTTGATAATGGTAAAGAAACAAAATCTGATACGTTTTCATTTACTTCTTAATTTATTCAAAATCTTTCCAGTGTGAATCTATCAAGCCTCGTAATTCTTCTACACTGATTTCATGCATATATTCACGATAAACAATGAATTTATTTTGTTTATCTGCGTTATGGCCATAAATGTCTGTGGTATTTTTTGGAATGGTATTTGTTTTCCATTGCTCCATTTCAAAAATCCAAACTATTGAATCTGGATTTGAAAACTCAATATTGTCACATCCGATAACGTATAGATAGCATTTTGTTGCTTGGTTTAATTTTTCATGTAATTTCTCATATGCTATCATTTGACCTTTCGCGATATTGATCTTATCATTGTGAAATCCCTTGAATTCTAGGATGATGAAACCTCCTTTGTGTTCAATAAGCCAATCTATATCAGTCCCCCCTGATGCAATCATACCGTGTACAATCAGATCTCCTAAGACCTCTCTTCCACGAGTAAACTCAATTTCATCAAAAATCTGATATTTTGATTTTGGGCTTTTACGAATAATTTGTTCAGAAATATGATCCGTTCGAGTTAAATCTCTCTTTTCATAAAATGTATCGATCAAATCATTTGGTTCTTCAGGCAATACCTTTTCAATTTTCAACTTAATGATAAGACAGTTTGTAAAATTTAGTAAAGTTTTGTGATTTTTATGATCTATCTGCAGAAAAACTCATTTCCTGCACCTCTGTACAATATGAAATATTCATCCTGATTTTTCCTATCTTTTTTTGCATTCAAAGCATCCTGATACATTTCAAAAT
>JBOEHF010000207.1:0-1496 GCA_050633805.1 Candidatus Nitrosopumilus sp. | reverse complement strand
CTGCAATAATTATTGGAGGAGACCCTGCAACAATATTTTCATCAATTGCACCTGTTCCAGAAGGGTTAGACAAGTATCTGTTTGCAGGGATTACAAGAAAAGAAGGAATCAAGACTGTAAAATGTAAAACAATTGATTTGGATGTTCCAGCAAATGCAGAAATTGTTTTAGAAGGATATGTGGATCCTGCAGACATAAGAGATGAAGGACCATTTGGAGATCATACGGGATACTATACACCAGTTGAGCCATACCCTACATTTACACTAACAGGAATTATGAGAAGAAAGGATCCAATTTACGTTACAACTGTTGTTGGGAAACCGATTCTTGAAGATGCATATATTGGAAAAGTAATTGAACGTTCATTTTTACCACTAATTCAAATGTTTCATCCTGAAGTTGTAGACTTTAGCATGCCCGCAGCAGGATGGTTCCAAGGATTTGCAATAGTTTCAATCAAAAAAAGATACCCGGGTCAAGCAAAAAAAGTGATGATGGGATTATGGGGCATGGGCCAGTTGTCACTAACCAAAATGTTTGTCGTTGTAGATGAGGATATCAACGTTCATGACATCAACGATGTGATATGGGCGATCACCACAAGAGCAGATGCAGCTAGAGACACTGTAATTATTGACAATGCCCCAACTGATACTTTGGATCCGGCATCCCCACTTGTCAATTTAGGATCTAAAATGGGAATAGATGCAACACAAAAGACCAAAGAGGAAGGATATCAAAGAGAGATCCAACAACAAGTCAAAGTTGATGAAAATACAAAGAATCTAGTTGATTCAAAATGGTCTAGTTACGGTTTATGATACAGAGATGGGATTATAGAAATTATCTCTCTCTTCTACCTGATATCCAATCTGGTGAATTGCATCCATGATTATTTTATCCGTAAGTTCAGTAGAACGTGCTCCGGTACATGAAACAACTTCTTCTCCAATCAAAGTGCCACCAAAGTCATCAGCTCCATATTGTAATGCAAGTTGAGCCATACCGACTCCGTTAGTTAGCCATGAAGATTGAATATGAGGGATTAATCCGTCAAAGACAAGTCTAGAAAGTGCAATCATCTTCAAAAGCTGAATGCCACCTGTTCCATATTCAACAATTCCCTCCTCATGCATCAAAGTATTGTTTGGTTCAAAATTCCATGGGATAAATGCCATGAACCCTTTGGTTTTTTCTTGTAATTTTACAAGTTTTGTAAAATGCTCAACAATGTCATTATTGCTTTCTACATGACCATACATCATTGTTGCAGAAGATGGAATTCCAATACTATGAGATTCCTCCATTATTCTAAGCCAAGCATCACTAGAAATTTTCTTTGGACTGATAATTTCTTTAACAGAGTCAGTCAAGATTTCAGCTCCAGCGCCAGGTATTGATTGCAAACCGGATTCTTTTAATCTAGACAAGATTTCTTTTGTGGATGATTTTTCAACTCTTGCAATCATGTCAATCTCAGATGTAGATAATCC
>JBOEHF010000206.1:0-1709 GCA_050633805.1 Candidatus Nitrosopumilus sp. | reverse complement strand
ATGCGTACTTGATTCATCTACCCAAACATCTAGTTCTTCTAAAGGACTTGGTAAAGACTCTATGATGGGTTTTGTTGCAGCCTTTATGATTGCTGGAATAATTGCAGTGATTTTGGGAATTATTGCTAAAGCAAGTAAAAGCCGTAACTAATCACAAGCCAAATCTTCAGAATTCATTAGTGTGTCAAAATCAAATCCTGTAATCTGATTTGTTGATGTGTAAGGAATTATTCCTATTATGGGGGTATTTGCACTAGTAACAACCATGAATTTGTTAGGATCAAGTCTGATATCCCCCCCATCAAACTCAAAATCCAATGTCATGAAATTGTGTTGAGCGGTAGTAATCTTCTCTGATGAAAAAATCCCTCCTTGCACTGTTGATGAAAATGGATTGATTGTAGTTGGTTTCACAACAAATGATCCTAGATGCACTGTATCATAATATGTTGCAACTTCAAAAATTTGGAAACTAGTCCAAAATGGCATAGTGTTGCAAAATTCCATTTTTCCTGAATTAGACATTGTAAAAAAACTAAACTCTCCTGGGCTATCCCATCTGTATTCTAATTGCTGTACTCCTACTATGTTTAATCCTGAATGAACAAATGGGATAATGATAATTGTTATTGCAATTGCCGTTATGATTGAATATTTATTCAAATTGCATCATCTTGAACTGTTTTTTCCTTTATTATTTTTTCTTCAAAAAGATAATTGAATACTTGAGCAAAATCTTTATCTGAAATCAAGTTATTTGCCCACCAAACACCAACGTTATCTTTTACCCAGATTGGCATGTTGATTTCTAAAATATTGTCTGCATCCACTTTAAATGGAACACTGATTAATTTTGGATCAACATTTTTTTGTAATGCATCTACAAAGTAACCATCAGGAAGCTCTCCGTTAATCCATCCTACGATAAACTGTTTGACGATTCCAGGGATGCAAATGTTGTCTGAATCAATTATTTGAAATTCTGCAGTAGTTGATACCCCCTCATATTCAACATCTATGAAATATTTTCCGGGTGCAAATTGTTCTTTTTCAAATGGAAATGCTGCAGGAACTAAATTTTGTAATCCTCCAATTGGAATTGGTATTGCACTACTTCCTTTGCCTGATTCATCTCTAATGTGAATAATTGCAGGGTTGCCAGTTACTTCGGAAACTTCGATGATGTAGGATAACTTGTCACAATATTGGTATGTTGTCTTTTCTATATTGATGAAAACTGTGGGTTCTGCATATGCCGTTGTAAAGAGTAACGAAAAACAAATTGTAAAAATTGTCGACAAATACGCTATTTTGGATGCCATCTTTTCTTGAAATTCTCAATCTCCAATAAAAATCTCAAAGCAATCATGAGGAATCTTTTTTAACAACTTTAGTACACTTGATTTATCGAGTTTTCTGCGGGAGCAAACTCTTTGAGTGCGTGGATTGTGAAACCCCACTCAAGAGAATTTTTACTGACTAGCGTTGCTTAGGTTTGTTTTTCGATTTACAGTTATTAAAGGGGATTTTTCATATTCTTGATATGCCTAGTTATCAAGACCAAACGTGGATCAGACTATGGAAAGAAAATTCCCCTGAAATACGTGAACGTGTAGTTGGATGGCGTAAACAAAACGCAGTAACTCGTATTTCCAAACCTAGTCGATTGCAAAGAGCTAGACGATTAGGCTACAAAGCAAAACAAGGAA
>JBOEHF010000205.1:0-2025 GCA_050633805.1 Candidatus Nitrosopumilus sp. | reverse complement strand
CAAAACAAGGATCATTCTATGAGATTGCAACCTGGTATTTTAGCTACTTCTGATTACCTGGAAAATGCTAAATCCAAAGATGATGTGATTTTGATTGACAACAGGGAGAGACTAAATTTCCTTGAACAGCAGATTCCTGGCGCAATTAGTTTGCCATATCGAACTTTAGCCTCAAATGATAAAATTCTAAGATCAAAAGAAGACATGAAAAGATTGCTAGATAATCGAGGTGTTACAGGCGATGCTGAAATTATTACTTATTGTGGCAGTGTAGGTACTCTCTCAGGCTTGGCATATTATGCTTTAAAATCTGCAGGGTTGCCTAATGCAAAATTATATGTTCGTTCTTTCAAAGAATGGAAAAAACTACAAAAACCAACTGAAAAGCAAGAGGATGCCAGCTATTGGGATTTGTCTGCTGAGTGATTAAGAAATTTCGTTTCTAAGTTTCTTTGTTACTGTTCCTTCTATATTGTCAAACAGAACCATCATTTTCTCTTTATTGTCAATAAGATAATCTACACCTCTGTCTTTTAATCTGATTTTCCATAACCTTATTTCTCTATGTTCATCAAAGAAGTTCTCTATCATTTGTTCTCCTGATTTTTTTGGGTCTATGAACTCTTCAAATATTTCAATTGTTTTATCCACATCTTCTTCTTCTATTGCTTCTTTAACTGAATGAATCGCTTGACTGAGTTCTTTCAAATTCTTTACTGGCTTTGGTAGTGTTTTTTTAGTAATTCCAAACAATCCTTTCTTTTCTTTGCCTATCTTTTCTGCAATGTTGTCTGCAAGATCATAGATTGGAATTTTACTTAGGCCGTCACGTTTTTCATTTTGTACAATCAACCCCTTTTCTAATAATTTCTTCAATGCATTTTCAGCATCAGCTTTATCTAGAAATGTTGTCCATACTATTGCACCTAGTGTGTGATACCCTTGTCTGACTGATTCTAAAACTACAACCTCTTGAATTCTTTTGAATCCTTCTTCAACTCTAACATTCATGAAATCTTTATCCCTAATTGATTTTCTAGCATTTTTTACATCGATTTCAATTGAACGTTTCAGTGCTTCTAATGCTTCTGGAACTTGGTTTAGTAACGATAAGAAACATGCTTGGTTATACCATGCCATTCCATATGTCGGGTCTGATTCAATTGCTTTTTGAGCTGAATCTAATGCTTTTGCATAATTTTTTTGTTCATAGTGTACTAATCCCTTAAGATTCCAAGCTTCTGGATTTGTAACATCAATTTCTAAAATTTTATCATACACTCTTAGTGCCTCTGGATATTCGTCTAAATGAAATCTTGCATAACCTATCTTCATCAAAGTTTCAACATTGTCTGGTTCTATTCTTAATGCTTGTTCAAAAACTTCTATGGCATCTTCAAGCTTTTCATCTGCCATCAAATTGACTCCTTTTTTAAATAATTTTTTACGATTATAATCTACATCTACTAAACTTCTTTCTCTGGGAATTGTAGAATCAGGTTTTGTCTCCTTTGCCTCTTTTGATTTTCTACCAAATGGTTTCTTCACACCTCAATTATTCATTTTATCTAGATAAATACCAACCTTAATTGAGCCTGGTGCTGTCTGGCCCTTACTTAAGATAGTTTGAAGCGATCTAAATACAGAAATACTTGAAATATACACAAACGATTGTGTCATCTCAGCCACGATTACAGATTCAAGGACAGGCACCATTCAAACAGTCAGGCGTGTATGAAGCTCAAATTGCCATTACTGATAGCAAGCCATCTGATGATGCCATTAAAACAAAACAATTTTCATCTTTATGGAAGGGAAATTTCCATCTTAGGGTAAAAGACGGCGTATTTTCGGAAACTCTTGGCTCTCCTACAAATCCTCTACCTTCATCAATAGCAAATCTCGATAAAGTTTGGATCGTTATCACTGATTTGTTTTCATCATTACATACTGTTTTTGATATTCCTTTAGCTAAATCCCCCTCAAAACCCGAGACAAAACCGGAGACAAAACCAGAGACAAAAC
>JBOEHF010000204.1:0-1188 GCA_050633805.1 Candidatus Nitrosopumilus sp. | reverse complement strand
TAATTGATGCACTTGATAGTGTAAATGCCAGATATGCTCTAAATCACGCTTGTGTTAAATTTGGAATTCCATTTGTTACTGGAGCTGCAGTTGGTGTCTCCGGCCAAGCGTTCACTGTTTTACCAAAACAAAGTGCATGTTATTTTTGCATGTTTCCTGATCTAAACGAAGATACAATGCCTACCTGTAGTATTGAGGGAGTGCACCCATCTATACTTTCAATTGTAGGTGGGATAGAAGTTGCAGAGGCAGTAAAAATCATTACTGGAAAAAAACCTAGTCTTTCAGAAAGAATTCTTCATATAGATTTAGAAAATCTTGATTTTAACAGTACTAGAACCTTTCGAGCAGAAGAATGTCCAATTTGTGGTACTGGAAAATTAGATGTTACGCCTAAAGAGGAATTAATCTTAGAAGAACTATGTGGTAGAAATAGGGGAAAGCGAACTTATTCTATTACTCCTACTGAAACATTTGATCTTGATATTCTCAAGGTAACTACAATCGCCAAATCAAAGGGATTTACTATAGACAATCAGGGTGAGTTGGGATTATCCATGAGAACTAATGAATTATCTGTAAACTTTATGAAGAAAGGCTCTGCAGTAGTTGTGGGACCAAAAGATGAAGATGATGCAATAGCACTGTACAAAAGCCTAGTTCAATAATTCCTATGCTATTTTAGGCATTACATATTTCATAAATCTATATTAAATGATGAAAAAAATACCGATCAAATTAATATATTAGAAACAATGTATCATTATTACAGTATAAACTAATAAAATTTCTATAAATTATCTAAAAAACTTAGAATAATCATAAAATATGGCCTAATTGTGGACAATTCGTCCATTAGCCTTAAATAGAAATTTTAGAGAAAAAAGGCAATAACATGAACAACGAATTAGGACGTAAAATAACTAGTCTTACATTAATGACAATTATGTTAGCAGGCGGTATGACCATTGCTGCTCCATCTATGATGCCAGCAGCTCATGCAGCCAACGCTAACCTATTTGTTTCCGCAGAAAACTCACAGTTTGATAACTACATGTCAGGACCTCAAGTAATTGAGGTCGTTGTGATTGATTCAGACATTAATGATACAGATGAGGCAAAAGGTGAACCAGACATTACAGTTAACGGTAAAGTACTCAGAATGGTACAAGCCGTAGACGGTAACTG
>JBOEHF010000203.1:0-1136 GCA_050633805.1 Candidatus Nitrosopumilus sp. | reverse complement strand
TTAGCTGCAGTTTTCTTTGCTGCAGATTTTCTTCTATTTACCAACAATTCTTGTAATTTTGAATATGCTTTATCTAATGATTTTTGAGCAGATGCTTCTGCCCTGGTTTGTCTTTCTAATTCTTTAAGGAATTTTTGGGCTGCCTTGTGACTTGCAATTTTAGTTTCACGTAAAGATGGTTTAGATTTGGTTTGTTTTTGTATTTTTGAAACAATCTTTGATTTAATATCAGAAATATCAGTAACATCACCTGAAATCTTTTTTGCGGTTTTTTGTCTATTTTTGATTTCTTCGACTAGTTCAGATATTCGATCATTTATTGAGCGCAATCTAGCCTCAGCATTTTGCTTTTCGAGAGGATTTTCAGCAAATTCAATTTCTTGCTCAGTTTGCTCCAAGGCTTCTTTTTCCCTCATAAGTCTTTCTTCAGCAGCAGCTACTAGTCTTCCAATACTTTCAAGTTGAGAATTTTTCCTTGCGAGAACGGTAGAAGCATCTGAAGATTCTTCTTTTTCAGATTCAATTTTTTTATCTAAAGATTCTAAACCAGATGCTGAGCGTTTTTCAGCAGAACGGAATGTCTTAAGTTGTTCTTCAGCTTTTTTACGGAGTTTTGTTGCCTCTTTTTTCTTTTCTTGTAATTGAATTACTAATTTTTCTAATGATACCAATAATTGAATCAAGACAAATGGGGCGGTTAAGTGGTGGACATAATCATGATTTGACTTTCATGTAAAGAAAATTAACTTAATTTGATCGTCAAAAAGGGTTTTTTAAAAAATATTAGTAAAGATGAATCAGCAATATCATGGGATTTCATCCAAAAGATGTGCCAATATCAAAGACATATGATCTAAAAGACGAAAAAGAGGCAATGAGTGCAGTTGAAGATATGGTAAAAATTGGATTCAAAGGAAAAAAAGAAGGTTTCAGAATACTAATGCCAAAAGAATCAAAAATTGCAAAAAGAATAGGATATTCCATCACAACTGGAATTGCAACAGGGCTCAGACAGAAAAATGAAGGAAGAGATGTCAAATATTGGACATATCATCATGATGACGAACATTATGCAATAGTTTTGACTCACAGAGACAATGTGGAAGGGTTAGAATTTTGATTTATCAAAAATTTTG
>JBOEHF010000202.1:0-1752 GCA_050633805.1 Candidatus Nitrosopumilus sp. | reverse complement strand
CTTGATAATGATGAAACTCCTGAGGATTCTTGGGAAACCATTCGATTACTAAGTGAGTTAGAACGTGAACAACCTGATTCTATGTTTACTGCAACTGCACTAACCTTTGTTCCAATCGGATTGCTTGAAAAATCTGACTTCTTCCATATTGGAAATGAAATGACTCCTGCTCAATTGGGCGTTCTTTACAAAACATGGCAACACAATTTCAAATATGGTATTCAAAAATTCATGACTAAGACTGGTTCAAAAGGTCCACAAAGATACTTTTTCAATGCCATTGCCCGATCTCTTGGTGGCGTGCCTCTTGGTGCAATGGAGAAATATGCTCGTAGAAAGAGTAAGGAACACGAAAAAGTCATTGAGACTGTTAAAGCCAAGTATTGGTAGTCATCCAAATACATAAATTCACTAATTCTTATTTCACAACATGGCAACACACGGTTCACTTACCAAAGCAGGTAAAGTAAGGGGACAAACACCAAAAGTTGAAGGCAGAAAAATTGTAGGCACTAGTTCTAGTGTTGGTAACAAAAGTAACTTCAAGAAAAGATTTGTTTTGGGTAGATTCCCTGGTCAAAACAAACCTGGACAAAGAAGAAAGAGACGATAGTCTATTTTCACTAAAATTTAATCATCTTACGATCATTTTCTTAAACAATACTCTTATAAAGTACTGGTACCGTACTATACGGTATGGTAGAAGATTTAAGATTAGATAGTTTAGAGGGCGTAGGTCCTGTAACCACAAGAAAATTATCCGATGCAGGTGTTCACAACGTCATGGACCTCATCGTTAGAGGTCCTGTTGAAATTGCAGAAATTACTGGAATGGAAAAGGATACCGCTGAAAAAATTGTCAATAAAGNNGACAACATTTAGTTGAAGGTGGATTAATTGCTAAAGATTTTGTTAGTGCAAGTGAAATTTACAAGTACAGACAAAGCATTGGCAAAATTACAACTGGTACAAACTGTCTTGATACCTTATTTGATGGTGGTTTAGAAACTCAAGCATTAACAGAAGTCTATGGAGAGTTTGGTTGTGGTAAAACACAATTTGCACATACCATGTCTGTAATGGTTCAAAAAAGTAAAGAAGAAGGTGGCCTTGAAGGTTCTGTTCTTTACATTGATACTGAAAATACTTTCAGACCTGAAAGAATTGTAGCAATTGCTCAAGCTCATGAGATGGACCCTGAAAAAGTTTTAGATAACATTATAGTAGCTCGTGCATACAACAGTGCACACCAAGTACTAATTCTTGAAGAAGCTGGACCTGTAATTGAAGAAAACAATGTCAAACTAATTGTTGCAGATTCTGCAGTTGGTCTATTCCGTGCTGAATACCTTGGAAGAGGAACATTGTCTGTAAGACAACAAAAACTAAATCATTTTGTTCATTTGTTGTCAAGAATTGCAGAAACATACAACTGTGCTGCAATTGCAACAAACCAAGTTATGGCATCCCCTGACGTCTTCTTTGGTGATCCAACACGTCCAATTGGAGGAAATGTTGTTGCACACACAAGTACATACAGAATTTACTTTAAAAAATCTGGAAAGAAACGAATTGCTAGAATGGTGGATAGCCCTCATCATCCTGAAGAGGAAGTAATCTTTGCTCTTGGTGAAGCAGGCATTATAGATCCTGAAGAAGCCGAGAAAAAGACAAAAAAGACTACCAAAAAGGCAGCTGCCAAAAAGACAACTAAAAAAGCCAAAGAGGCTGAGGTAGAGGCTACAGTAGAAA
>JBOEHF010000201.1:0-1095 GCA_050633805.1 Candidatus Nitrosopumilus sp. | reverse complement strand
AGTAGAAAGTTGATTTAGTTTTGCTTCTAATTCGGCAATCTTGTTTTCAAGATCTGCTTTAGTTTGCTTTTTAGCAGTTGCCATGTTTTTGATGGTCAATCCGGGGTTTATGTACATTTGGGTTGATTACGCATACTAGTTTTGATCAAGTTTTATATGCTAAATTGTACAATTGATGACATGGATGACTTTGAAAAAGAATTCCCTGACTTTGATTGGAAGAATACTCCAGCCTACAAACATCCAGGGGGCAAGAATTGTCCATGCCCAAAGCATGAATACATTCGAGAGCAGATCAATTTTACAAAACAAGTCAATGAAAAAGGCAAGGAGCCATCAAAAGTCACCCTCAAGTTCTGTCCTGATCATTACAGAGTATACATGGATGAAGTAATTCCGGCAATGCCACTAAAATACAAAATCCTTACAAAGATTGCACTAAAACTTGGAGCAATCCAAGTCGAGCAACTAAAGTACATGGAGTCCGAATTGTGCTTTTACTGTAAATTCGGTTCTGGTGGACATGACAAAAAAACTGAACTTCCACCAATGTAGAATCGAGTTAAGCTTATACTTGATCTGACTAGAGAATCAACGTGGGAATAGAAGATATTCGAGATTTCATTTCAGAATTAGAAAAACAAGGCGAATTAAAAAGAGTCAAAACTGAAGTTGATTCGGATTTAGAGATTGCAGAAATTATGAGAAGGGAAATGTATTCGGATGGTCCTGCAATACTTTTTGAAAATGTAAAAGGATATGATGTACCAGTTTTAGGAAATGCATTTGGTTCTATGAAAAGATTAGAGATAGGATTAGAGATGACAGACTTTACAGAAATTGGTCAACGTATTGCAGACATGACAAAGATGGATGTACCATCAGGATTGTTAAACAAAATAAAAAAACTTCCAGAGCTCACAAAGATGACTGCATCATTTCCTAAAGCAGAAACCAGTGGACCGGTTACAGAAATTACTTCAACTGATGCATCATTTGATGATATGCCAATTCTAAAATCATGGCCTAATGATGCAGGTCGATTCATTACTTTAGGATTGGTGGCAACAAAACATCCTGAAACAGGAGTTAGAA
>JBOEHF010000200.1:0-645 GCA_050633805.1 Candidatus Nitrosopumilus sp. | reverse complement strand
ACCCAAGTATGTAGAGAACTAAACATCACCGTAATCTCTGATGAAATTTATGCACAGACAACATATGATTTCACAAAATTTGTAAGTATGGGAAAAATTTATCCTGAAGGAACATTTGTCACAAATGGATTATCAAAATCTCATGCAGCGGGAGGTTATAGATTAGGATATGTTGTATTTCCACAACATGCAATTGATCTTAAATTACAATTTAAAAAAATTCTTGCANNCAACTGAATACACTGCAGTTTCTACACCAATCCAACATGCGGCAATTCCAGGTTTTGAAATAAGTAGTGAAATGGATGAATATTTTGAGATTACGAGAAACATTCACAAAATTATGGGCGAGTATACCTACCATGCATTAACTGCAATTGATGGAATAAAGGCAACAAAACCAGAGTCTACATTTTACCTTCTTGCTGATTTTAACGCATATGCTCCAGAGTTACAAAAAGCAAAAATCACTTCATCTCAGAAATTATCTGAAGCATTAATTGTTCACCCTTATCATACTGCAATAGTTGGGGGGGACAGCCTTGTTTTGGAGAGAACCGATTTTAGTGCAAGAATTGCATTTGTTGATTATGATGGTGCCAAAGTATATGATGCATACAAGAAGGAAAAACCACGTACCTCTTC
>JBOEHF010000199.1:0-4413 GCA_050633805.1 Candidatus Nitrosopumilus sp. | reverse complement strand
ATATGATAAAAAATCATGATAAAATTTTAGGTGGGGCCATAATGGTGCCGCTTGTAAAATTCAGATTGTTTGATACTGACTTGGATACCTCTTTGACCAATGTTGAAGATCAAGTAAATAGAGTAAATGCCCATTTACAAAAATGGAAAAAATTCCTATCTGAGACTGGTCACCAATCTCACTCTATTAGGATATCTCATACTGACCAAGATATGCTAACAATCACTTTTACTATACTCTTTTCAAAACCAATCCCTCTTGAGAAAACTATGCTTGGTGAGGAGCTTTTGGACACTTTGGAATTATTAGAAAAATCTGAATTGTTGTAAATTTTTTAATCTAAGGTAAATGTTCTTTTTTCCATTTTTCAGCCTCGTTAAAGCAATTGAACCATTCTACTTCTATTTCATTTGAATCAAATTCGTTCATCTCATTTTTGAATTCAATATCGCACTTGTTCTTCATGTTTTCTGAAATTTGAAGTACTTGTTGTCTTAGTACGTTATCTGGGGGTACAAATTTGTCATCTTCATTGAATTCTACTATCCCTTTCTTGGCTAGTTGATATTCAACTAGTCCTAAATTTTCATACTCATAGGCTTCCTGAATTTGTGTATCTGATCTTATTTTTGCTGATTCGTCTCCGGTTGAAATCCATTTGATATATTCGATATCACTTTTTAGCTGAGTTTCAGATGAAATCTTGAATAACTCCACTGAACTTTCAAATAATTCTGGCGCATCTAGCTGTTCATATCTTAAAATAATTTTTTCAAATTCATTTACATGCTGTTTATAGTATTCTGATAACTCTTCTTTTGTTATGTCCCCCTCATCAAATTTGATTTTTTCAGAATAAAATTTTGATTGTAGTTCTGCAACATCTTGTTGAATTTGGGATAATTCGTTGCCAAACTGAAATCCTTTTTGTTTAGTTTGATCTGCTGAATAATTGTATGCAACTATAGATGTGATGATGATGATTCCTATAATTCCAATTGTAATATTTTGTATTTTATTTTTCTTCAAAGATAATCTANNACTCTTCCAACAACTAATTCGTATGGCCAAATCTCCACAACTATTGCACCTACTTTTGCAGTAGGTGTCTCTGTGATCTCCATATCTTCACGCTTGACTCCGTGTCTTTCAAGCATATGTAATGCATGATCTAGTAGTGGTTCTGGATTATTGTAATTTAGTACCCAAACCGGTGCTTCGTAATCAATTTTCTGCAATTTGAAACAATCCTGAATTTACTCATATAACAATTATTCGGGAACAATAACATTGAGTGTCATTGTACTTACCACTCTTGAAAGTTTTCGAATTGTGGCAATCACTTTTTCAAACCCATTCTGATCTTCTGTCTGAATTTCTACAATTACATCATATGCTCCAAAAGTTAGATATGCATTTGTAATCTCTTGCATTTGTTTTAGCTCATCGACGATGTATTCTTCTGCCCCTAGATCACAATTTAATAAAATGAATCCTTTATGCATTGGTTTATCTTAAAATTGTTACGTAGTTCGAGTCTTTAAGTTTTACAGTATTACCATCTACTACGTCCGCCGTAGCTGTTTCTACTTCCGCCTCTATCGTCACGTTTTTGTCTTCCGCCTCTATCGTCTCTAGAGTCTCTACTTCTATCTGATCTTCCATATCCGCCAGAACGTCCTCCTCTGGAATAATTGGATCTTGATTGTCCGCCGTATCTTCTTGATGGAGTTTGTCTTTTAAGTGGGTCTGGAATTGAAATCTGAATTCCCATTTCTTCATTCAAATCTGTAAGTGGAACTTTGATTTGACGTTTAATCAAATTCCAATCTCCTACTGATGAATATGACACAAATGTAATTGCTTTACCTTTTGCACCAGCTCTTGCGGTTCTTCCAATTCTGTGAAAGTATGCCATCTCTTGATTCGGAACATCGTAATTTACTACCAACTCCACTCTTGGAACGTCTATTCCTCTAGATGCCACATCTGTTGCTACCAGAATATCTGCTTTACCGCTTCTGAACTTTCCCATAGATTGCTCTCTTCTATGTTGTGACATGTCCCCTTCAATTGCAACTGCATTGAATTTTTCCTGATGTAGGAATTTTGCAACATCTCTTGTTCTATATTTTGTAGAACAAAATACAATGCTCTGTCCTTTAGTTGGTTTTATGAAATCAATTAGATACTTGAATTTGTCTCTGTCTTTAATCACTAGATATGATTGGTCTATTCCTTCTCCACTAAGATNNACAAATCCCATGTCTAACATTGTATCTGCCTCATCTAGAACAATATGGGATACATCTCTAAGTTCGATTGAACCTCGCTTAAGATGATCTATTAGTCTACCCGGGGTTGCTACAACAATTTCCACGCCTCTGTGAAGTGCATCTAGTTGAATCCCCATTCCTTGTCCTCCGTAAACTGTAGCTATTTTGATTCCTGTGTATTTCCCAAATTTTTTGATCTCCTCACTGATTTGCATGGCCAATTCCCTTGTAGGTGCCATGATCAATCCTTGAATTCCTTGTTTTGGTTGAATCTCTTGTAGCATTGATAATGAAAATGCTGCTGTTTTTCCAGAACCTGTATGAGCTTGCCCTACAACATCTCTCCCTGAAAGTAACACTGGAATTACTGCTTCTTGAATTGGAAATGCTTCTTCGAATCCTACATCAGAAATTCCTTTCAGTACTTCATCGCTTAATCCTAAATCTTGAAATTTTGTCATTTTGTTTTTTCTCTTTGGCAATGACGAAAAAGCTCACTGCCCACTCGTCATTATTCTGATGCTTAATCCCGTTTCAGGTCTAATAAACGCTTGTTATTTTTTATGCATCTAACTGAGCATCAATTACTTTTTTGAAGCTCTCAAACGGCTGAGCTCCTTTTAATTCCACATATCCTACCTCGTCGTTTCCTACAAAGAATCCCGGAGTTCCAGATACTCCGTAATCCCTTCCATCTTCTAGATCCTTTTTGATTTCTTCAATGTATTTTCCACTGGATAGACATGATTCGAATGTATCTTGATCTAATTGCATGTCAATGGCATATTGTACGAATAAAGATAATGCCTCTGAGGTCTCCTTTTTATTCCATTCATTTTGTTTTTCAAATAATGTGTCATGCATTTCTTTGAATTTGTCTTGCTCATCTGCACATTCAGCTGCAACTGATGCAGGTAATGCATTTGGATGAATGCTCTGTATTGGGAAATCTCTAAACACTAACTTTACTTTACCTTGTTCGATATACTCTTCAAGAATCAATGGCATTGTTTGGGCATTGAATCTTGCACAGAATGGACACTGAAAATCTGAAAATTCTACAATTGTTATTGGTGCATCTGGATCTCCTATAATTGGATCATCATCCATTGAAATTTTTACTGGGGCTGAGGGTTGCTGTGTAGGTAGCTTGTTTTGTAATAATTTCAACTCTAATTTTGCTAGTGCCTTATCAAGATCTTCTTCTGAAATCTGATTTGAGTTGAGATCTGATGTATATGTTCCAGCAAAGAATGCTGCAACTCCTACTAGAATAATTAATCCGATTACTAATCCATTAAAGGTGGATTTTTTAACGGAAATTTTCTCACCGTTACTTGGAGTTATTTCTGATTCATCAAAACTCATTTTAATTCATTTAAAATCTAGTATACTTAATCGTATTGTGGATCTTTGATTTGAATTAATTCTGGAAATTTAAAAGCCAATGACGGGATTTAGTCAAAAAGTTTCAAGCCAATCCTGATTTTTAGTGATATTTTTGTGAATTAAACAATGAAACTTTATTCTCCACCTTGAATTTAACACTAAACCACCATTTTTGGGATAAAAATGGACACAGATGGGCAGGAAAATAGAATTATTCTAAAACAACAACTTTTCCTGTCATCCAGGGATGTGCAATGCAGTAATAGTCAAACGTTCCTTCCACATCAAATTGATTTGTATATGTAGCACCAGCTGAAATTAAACCGCTATCAAAGATTCCAAAAATAGTAGATCTCTTCATTTTTTTTCTCCCTTCAAGTTGAATTTTAACTTCTGAATCCTTGATTTCTATCTCTGACAAATTTTACAAGTGTAAAGTCTAGTTGTTAAGTATCAAGCAAAATCTTGTAAACTATCCATGACAAACATGTGTAGAGGAATATGTGTCAGATACAAAGCTGTTAGATACAAAGGTAGACATCGGTATGAAAATGGACAAAAAAGATGCCCTGTATGTTCTGAATTTTTAACATACCCTGGTATTCGATGTCCTTGTTGTAGTGTAAAATTACGAAGTACACCTAGAGGAAATAGATCTAGAAAAGAAATTCATGAAAAAAGAAAGTGTGTTTGGCATTAATTTTAACTAATTAACTATGACTTCTGTAATCATTCCAGCTTCTGCATG
>JBOEHF010000198.1:0-3563 GCA_050633805.1 Candidatus Nitrosopumilus sp. | reverse complement strand
CTAGTAAAGTTCTTGCCATGTGACCTCCATCTAATTGCCATGCAGGTAATAAGTTCAAAAATGTGATCAAGAATCCAATCCATGCAGCAAACATTACCGGAGTCATTACCACTTCATGTCCTGATCCTCCTTTCCCAAACATAACTAAGCTTGCAGTCATCAGTAATGGCTCTCCTTGATTCCATTCAATTAATCTAGAATCCTCAAATAGTCCTGCTGCAATTTCAGGATCTAAAATTGGTGCCGTATACGCAGCATAAATTGAAACTATAACTGCAATCACTAATCCTGCAATGGGTCCTGCAATGGCAACATCAAATAATATTTCTCGATTGATTGTTAATCCTCTTGATTGAATGAAAGCCCCAAAAGTTGGAATACCTATTACTGGAAGTCCTGGAATAAAATACGGCCAAGTTGTTTTTAGACCGTGTGCTTTTGCAGCAATAATATGTCCCAGTTCATGAATTCCTAAAATCCCTAATAATGACAAAGTATACACTGCTGCCATTTCGAGTGGATCTCCAATCTCTACAATAGAATTTGTCCCAGATGTTCTGTAATACCCATCAATCATTACAAAAGCAATTACAACTGCAAATAGTATTCTTGGAGTCCATGAAGTACTCATCCACTTCCTTTGTTTTTTTGGAGAAAATTTCTGGATGATGACATACAAGTTTTCATCTTCCATTTTTTCTAATTTACAAACATATCGCATATTCTCTAATCTTCTAGCTAATGCTTCAAATTTTGATTTGAAAGTAACATCATCTATTCTAAACTCTAATGAAAATTCAGTTTTTGTAAAATCACTCACTTGGAATATGGAGTTAACTAATGAAATAATGTCTTCTTGTGAGGGGTCTTCCATCTCTTTAAGACTAGATTTTTCCATTAAATGGTCTTTTGGTTTAAAATTAAATATTGATAAAACTTTAGGAAATCATGCAAGTTATTCTAAGACAATTGGGAGATTGCAATATTCGAAGAGCCGAACCAAGCGATCTTATCTCTGTAATGGAGATTAATCTAAAAACACTTCCTGAACACTATTCTGACTATTTCTATGAGAGCTTATTGGCAGAATTACCCGAAGCTTTCATTGTAGCAGAAATTGGAGGCAAAGCATGTTGGATATATTATGTGTAAAACAGAATATGGATTTTCAAACTTTAAAAAATTAGGGCTTTGTAAAAAAAGGACACATGGTATCAGTTGCAGTAGTTGAAGAACATAGGAAAAAAGGTATTGGAAATGCACTTGTTGAAGAATCTGTTAAGGGTGTTAAATTAAGGAAATGCGATGAATTCTATTTGGAAGTAAGATGCAGTAATAATGAGGCAGTAAGATTATATGAAAAATTAGGTTTTGTAATTAGACAGCAATTAAATGCATATTATCGAGATGGCGAAGATGCATATTTGATGGCAATTGAATTACAATAGTTCAAACCAATAAATAACTCACAAAAAATTCCTCGCCATGGACAAACGAAAAGGAATGGGCATTACCATTTTTGTACTTTGTATTGGTGGTTTTTTCCTTTATGCATATTTGTTAATGCTTTCTGAATGGAGTCCAATAGTATTACAATTATCTGTATTGATGATTGCTGGGGGAATTTTAGGAGTAATAGCATGGATAGGGTATGTTATGGCAACTACAAAACCATCTCCAGCTTCAATTACGTCTGATGATTAGTTATTTTGAAATTTTTACATCTACAACTGTTTGATAATATCTAGGACCTACTGCTCTAACAATTTTTGAATCTAGAATTTCTGATTTAACTGGGGTTACATTGAGATAATGCTCTTCAGAAAGTTTTCTTGCATCTGTTTTTTTATCTGCATGAATGTGTGAGTAATAGTGAATAATTCCTCCATCTTTAGTTGTGTTGATTGCAGATTTCAAAAATTCGTCAGATCTTTCTGGTAATAACATCAATGTTCTATCTGACTTGTTCATTAACTGATCTTTGATTATTTCAGAAGCATCCCCATTTATTGAAATCACTTCTCCTGCAAGTTTGTTTAATCCAATGTTTGTATCACATAATTTTGAAGCAATTGGATTGATGTCGAGACTATATACAGTGCATTTTTTCTTCTTTGTAGCCATTATTGAAAACATCCCGATTCCTGCAAACATATTTGTCATAATTTCGCCATCTTGAATCAAATTGGCAATTCTTTCTCTTTCTGTAGAGAGCCTAGGAGAAAAAAATGCATTTTTAACATCTACTCTGAATCTACACCCAAACTCCTTGTATTCTGTTTCAGTATTGTCTTCTCCTGCAAGAATTTCTAGATTTCTTGTCCGAAAATCTCCTTCTACGGCTGATGCTTGATAAAATACACTTCTAACTATCTTTACTTCTTCTAACAAAGTTTTCCCAATAATTTTCTTTTTTGACAATAATGGATCCGGAATTCTAACAATTATGATTTCTCCAATCTGATCGAATGCGGAAATCAATTCATTGCTTTCTTTTTCTGTAAGCACATTTTCAAGTGCTTTTTTCAGCATTCGAGTCAATGTTTGTAATAGAAATTTCCAGTTGTTTTTTGATCTTTATCTAATCTACTTTCTAATTTATTTACACGAGGTCTTAGACTTTTTTCATCTCTTCTAAATGACATGTCAAGTGATTTTAGAAATCGATTCATGGCATCTGCTTTTGGCAAAGGTGATGTTGCAGTTCCTGCACAACCTGATTCTCCTTCAAATATTATCATTGAATCTGAAATGAGATCCATTAATTGTAAATCATGATCAATAATTATTGCAGATTTTCCAAAAGAACGAACAAACTTTTGTAAAAATTTTGCAACTGCAATTCTATCTTCTACATCTAAAAATGCAGATGGTTCATCTAATGCATACAAATCTACTTTTTGTAAAAGACATGAAGCAACTGCAACTTTTTGCAATTCTCCACCAGAAAGATTTTTGATTGATTTATTGTATAGTTTTTTAATTTTTAATGGTTCAAGAATTTGTTCTTCTTCCATACTTCCCTCAACTGGACTTCCATTTGCCTGGTCTAGAACTGAAACCACTTCAACATCTATATCATTTTGGAGATATTGTGGTTTGTATGCAATCTTAATTTTTTTATCAACACTATCTGAATCTGGTTTTTCAACACCTGCAATCATTTTCATCATCGTTGTTTTACCTAATGCATTTGCCCCCATAATCCCTAAAACTTCGCCTTTTCTTACCTTCCCAGGCTCAACTGATACTGAAAATGTTGGATATTTTTTCTCTAGTTTAGGATATGTGAGTATTTCACTACCTTCTTGGAAAATATCTGTAGCTGATGATGATACATCAAAAGAGAATTTCTTATCTCTAAATCTTACATTTTCATTTGGTAAATATCCATCAAGGAAAACATTGATACCTACTTTTGTAGATAAAATATTTGAAACAATACCATATGCAGATGGTTCTCCATACAACACTTCGATATAATCACTAAGAAAATCTAGTAATGTTAAATCATGTTCTACTACCATGACACTTTTTCCAAGTTTTGCCAAATTTTGAATTAC
>JBOEHF010000197.1:0-4651 GCA_050633805.1 Candidatus Nitrosopumilus sp. | reverse complement strand
GATATGATGCGCAAACAGGTAACTTTCTAAACAAAATTGATTTGCCTAATGTAACTCCACATGGATTTGTATTGGATAAAAATAACACCATGTATGTAAATGCATTTGAGGAAAATCATGTTTTGTCATATGATCTTGACTCTAAGCAGTCTATTTTGTTACTTTCTGGGGATGATGGACTAGATGGCCCTAGAGGATTGGCATTTGACGCTAAAAATAATATTCTATACATTAGCAGTTACACTAATAACAAAATTTTTCAGTATAATGTAAAAGATAATTCTGCACATGAAATAACCATCAATGCTGGAAATGGAATATTGCAAAAACCTCTAGGTTTGACTTTAAAAGAGGATATATTATTTATTTCAAATCAGGATAATGATGAAATTCTGAAGTATGATCCCAAAAACAATACTTTGGATATTTTTATTCATGATATCGGTGATTTGATTAAACCTGGTGGAATTGCATTTGGTCCGGATTCTTACATCTATATGATTAATGAATATGATAATGGGGTGTATCAATATGATGTTAAAACTGGTTCTTTGCTTAGCATATTTGCCAAACCTCCACCATTAGATAAAGATCCAGAAAATATTGCACTAAGAAGTATTGTTTTTACTAAAGATGACAAGTATATGTTTCTAAGTAACCCTTCTAGTAATGAAGTATTTGCATATGACATAAAATCTAAAAAATACATTGATAATTTTTTTAAAAGAAACGATGTACTGAGTTATCCTACTGGCCTTACGTTAACTCCAGATGGTGAATATCTCTTGATTGTTAATTATGGGGATAATATCATATCCCGTTTTACTACCGAGGGGGATTTTGACAGATTATTTGTGAATCCTACAGATGATGGTTTGACAGAATTACGAGAAATACGATTTGGGCATGATAGTAATCTCTACATTATGGGTGGTACGTATGGTGATATATTTAGATATGATGGAGTTACTGGGAGCTATTTGGGCCAATATGATACTGGCATGCTTTATCTTGGAACTCTGACAGAAAACACTCTCAACCACAGATACCTTCTAAATGACATTGATACAAAGCAGCAGGATACTGTTGTAGTCTATGACCATTTGCTGGAACGCCCATATGCACAAACAGTTTTGCAGGATTATGTTGATATCTTATCTCCAATAGATATTGCTTGGAATTCATTCACATCCATCTTTCATAGCATATCGGAACCGACACTAAAATCCAAAGAAATCACTAAACATACTGGATTTTTTATTGGAATGAATGATGTTGCTGCACGGGGACAGGTAATAACTAAGAGTGTTGATTTTACATCCCTGATAACTCTTGAAAATTTCTCATTAGATTATGATGCAAGCAAGTATATTTCTGTCCAAAACTCCAAAAACGTATTTACATCTGGACCTGATCTTGTAGCCTGCATTGTCCCTAATTTCTCAGATCTAACTTGTGATAATTCTAATGATTCCGTAGTTTTAGGCAAAATTGAGGCTAATGCTGGAGAGAATCGTTATCTCCTGAAAAATACTAATCTTGATGAATATGATGTCATTGTAGCATATGACAAGACTGCCAAAAAGCCTTTTGCACATATTCCACTGCATGATTATGGAACATTTAGAGTGTCAGGTGAATCTTACTTAGACTGGCTTCAGCATGATTTTGCTGTAATCCCCATATTGACCGTTATTATGATCATATTTCCATTTGTTTTTGATTATACCCGTACTATCTTCAAAATTTTATTTTTTGCAATTTATTTTCTTAGTGGTAAAATGAAATCAAAGACGCCTAGTCCTCGGTCTTTAATTGTGTCTGGTAAAAAAATCTCCATTTTAATTCCTGCTCATAATGAAGAGATAGGCATACGTAAATCCATTGAATCTGCACTGGCAACTGAGTATCCTAACAAAGAAATAATTGTAATTGATGATAATTCAAAAGACAATACGTGGAATATTGCTAATTCTTTTGCAGAACAAGGACAAATTAAACTAGTTTCTCGTCCCCCTGCTCCAAGTTCTAAGGCATCTGCATTAAATCATGGGATGAATTTTGCCACAGGTGATTATGTATTGTGCATGGATGGTGATACCGAACTAGATAAAGATGCATTAAAAAATGCCGTTCCTTATTTTGAGAATAAAGATACTGTTGCCTTTTCTGGAAATGTTAAGATCCTTAACGGTGATGGGGGTGTGGATAATCTCTTAACAAAATTACAGACTTATGAATATATGATTGCAATAGAGCTTGGTAGGCGTTTTACTTCAGCACTCCAAATATTGCTGGTAGTATCTGGCGCCTTTGGAATATTCAAAAAAGACTTAATCAAAGAAATTCATGCTTTTGACAAAGATACACTTACTGAAGACTTTGATCTTACATTAAAATTCAGAAAGACTCGTAATCGTATACAATTCCTTCCTAATTCTATAGCCTATACACATTGTCCTGCTACTTGGTCTGCATGGAGACAACAGAGAAATCGATGGGCATATGGGCAATTACAAACCTTGTCCAAGAATATGGATCTTCTTCGTAATAAATTTTCAAAAAAAGATACCGTATCTTTTGTCGACATGTATGTTCTAGATATAGTTTTGAGCCTCTTGTTTCCTTTGGGTCTTGCTGTTCTAGGAATAATTTCACTGATCTTATTTTTAAACGACACACTTCATATTTTGGTATACCCCTTGACCTTTGTCATGTCCGTGTTCGTGATACTGGAGTTTGTTACCTTTGTATCTACGATTATCTACTCTGGTAGATATGGGTATCTGAAACTTTCATACCTTGTTCCAGTGATGACTTTCTTTTACCGTCCCTATTTGAGAATGGTTAACCTTAGAGGTTTCGTTAGAGCTTTTTTCAAAAAACGATCTTCCTGGTAATTTATTTTGCTAGTGTAAAGACACTTATCTTTGAATTTTATAATTCATACTTTTTTTCCAAGATGCTAATTTTTCAATAAATATATTGCCGCATCCAAGACATGCAAACTCATTTAGCGGTCTGGGAAATGTATCATTACAGCTAGAACAAACATAATATTCTGAGAATTCTCTGTAATTTGTGCCGACTAAACCAATTTGTTTATTGCATTTTGGACATGTGTTGTAGTTCCCTTCTTTTGGATAAACTTCTCCACAATTATAATGCTCTATGAGGTTTTGCTGTCTAAAATTGATTCCTTTACATGTAGGACATTTTGATGTATAAGTGATATTTGTAGAATTACATCTGTTGCATGCTGCTTCTTGTATTTCTTTATCTACGATTACTTGTCTATTTTTAATCATTGCATCAATCTTAGTTTCATCAATTTTAAAAATATCATTGATCTTGTTGAGACTTATTTGAACAAATGTTGATGGTATTAATTCAGAATTTTTCTCTGTATTTGTCACTTGATTGTTTTCACTCTTTTCAACTTTGTACAAAAGATATTCTTTAAAGTCCGCTAAAACGAATGGCTTTCGTATTATTCCAGCTATTCCATAATCAATTAATTTAGTTATTTGGGGATCTGATTTTTCCTTTGATGTCATGATCAATATCCTTGCGCCTGATTGAATTTCTAAAATCTCTTTTATTGCTTTCCTAATATTCTTGTTTGATTCATGGTCTATGATGATCTGAACGCTCATATCTTTGTTTAAGAATCTTGAAAATAGGTCTATTCCCTCGTTTACTTCTTTGCATATGTGAATATTCTTAAAATCTAAACTTTCAAGAATGTTAGATATGTTAATTATTATGGGTTTTGAGTTTGCTACTACTATTATCGTATCTTCAGAAATATCATATTCTCCAAAACTCCTTATTTGTTCTAGATTAATACTGTCTTGTTTCTTTTTATCAATATGTGACAATGCCATCCCTTCTTCTTTTAGGATTTAATTACACTGTTTAAGTTTTACATCCTGTCAACAAATACTTGAATGTGATTAACTCTCATTCTGAATACTTTTCTCAAATCATTCAAATGGGAAAAGATAAAGATCTTCACATCGTTAGTTCATTACAACATCCATATTTCAGAACATCTACGTACCGAGACAACGTGCCAATCAGATACAAAACACCCATAAGAAATGATTTGCGCCTTATGTTGCTATGGATTATTGCTTGGTTATGGGTGTATATTTATTTGACTAGTCTAACACTGTAACTAATAATCAAAACATGGGAAATATGTTTCTATAAAAAATATGGGTCGGGAATATGATTGTGTCACTTGATAGATCCATACTAAAATCTACAGGCCACATATGACACAAATCAAACATCAAAAAGAATCATTCATCTTGCAGGAATTGACACAAATGCAAGTTCGAATTCCCCAAATCAGAGTTGGATGTGGGGAGACAATTTATACCTGAGTTATAGTACTGGCAAACTGATCATTCCGTCGTCATCTGGAATAAATGCTACAAACATTGCAGATATCATATGTGTAAATCAGTATCTTCATTTACAAACAAAATAAAATCACATAGCAGATCTTGCATGTGATGACGTAAGGTCACATCAGTACAACAAAGAAAATAATCTTAGATTAATTTACACGATAAAAAATATGATTCTATGCCGTAGATGGATTAAAGGTAATCAAAGTTTACGATTCAGACGAAGTACAGGA
>JBOEHF010000196.1:0-2822 GCA_050633805.1 Candidatus Nitrosopumilus sp. | reverse complement strand
AATCTGACCATCTTTTGGGAATGACGATTCCAGGCATGTCATTATCATCCACAAAAGATCCTGTACTAGATATTTCAAAAATTGATTCTCGTTACAAAGTTCTGTACTTCTTCCCAAGGATTGCCATTCCAGATGAAAATGTGCCGTCATCAGAATGGAATGGAATTCCTGGTGCACGTGGATGTACTCCTCAGAATATTTCAATGAGCAAACATAATAGTGATTTGCAAAGATATGACGCAACGTCAATTGGAATTTCAACTCAGTCAATTGATGAACTGGTAAAAGTATCATCGCTTAGAAAATTTCTACAACCGTTGGTTTCTGACAGTAATTTGGAATTTCAAAATAAACTCAACATTCCAACATTTCAATTTGAAGGCAATGCAATGTACAAGCGACTTACGTTAGTTGTGCTGGAATCCAGAATTGTCAAGGTGTTTTACCCAGTTTTTCCACCTGATAAACATATTTTTGAGATTTTGACATGGCTAGAAAATGATTTGAAGTGAGGCTAAATCCACAAGATTTGGATGTGTGTTGGTTTATTTCCATGTTAAGAGTTTTCACCGAGGGTCAAATGAGAGAGAGGCTTGTGTGTACCCCCAGTATTTATTTTGGAAAGTTGTTTCTTTAAATAACAAAATCAGGACAAGATATCATTGAGTCTTAAAGAAATCGAACTAAAGGAAGAATATCGCTCAGATAGCGACGATATTGTTACTGAATTCTTCTTTCCATGTCTTGGAAATTGTATAGAATATGACAGATGTGTAGATTTTTTGTCAATTGAAACTTTGGCAACAATAGCCATGGCATTTGAGAATTTTTCAGATGGAAAAGCAAAATTACGAATGGTTACAGGACACAGATTTAGAACAAGTGATTTGAATCTATTTACAAAATTATTTTCAGAGAAAGTTACAATGTCTTTGGAAGGTAAATTCATTAAAGATTCAAAAATCACCAAACTACAAAAGATTGTAAATAACGGTCAAATTGAACTTAAAATCGCAATTCCAAATTCAGAGCAGATTGCAGATTCTTTTTCTGAAAGAATCGGGATATTTCGAGACGAACATGATCAAGTAGTTGCATTTACTGGAACATCTAAAGAATCATTTTCCACTCAAACCAGGGATTTTGAATCAGTTGATGTGTTTACGTCATGGAATGATAAATCAAGAGTAGAAAGAAAGATGAAAGATTTTGAAGATCTGTGGGACAATAAAACAAAATATGTCCAAGTGTATGATTTTATGGAAGCAGAAAAAGATAGTCTTTTGAAATATTCATCTGAATGGATCTTGCAAGATTAAAGATGAAAAGATTCTTCTAGTTTTGATTTATTTTCGTAAAAATTCATTTTGTTAATTTTATAATAAATTACTTCACCACGTCTCTCAATAACTGCAATGATTGGTTCTTTTTCCATTTGAGTAATCTCTTCAATCTTTTTTTGAAGGTTACCCATTTTTTCTTGCTGGCCTTCATTTAGGCCAAAAATTAGAAATTTGGCACCTTTTTCCCCGTATCGACCTCTCTCATAGACTCTAAAATCAGAACCAAAACCAAATCCATCTTTTACAACATATCCACGAGTTCTCAAGTCTCGATATATCAAAAATTTTGTAAGAATTTCAGAATCAGTCATTTGACAGTGATTCATAAAATAATCAAAATCAATTTGTTTTTTGTTTTTCTTTAAAATCAGTCTTTTAGTGTACAGGAAATAGAGAGTTTCAAAGGATTTAAGATACAGTTTTTCTTTTTCAGTTTCTCCAAATCCCTTTAGGCCTAATTCATGGATCATATTCTTATCAGAAATACAAGTCTGATCTAAAATTAGTTCTCCATGTACTAAAGGAGTCTCTTCCATAATGAAGTGAAAATCAAAGGATTTCCATATAAGCATTGAAGAGCATAAGGGAGGTCCTGCTAACCGTTAAAATATGGGCATTTTGACTTGAGAATATCATGCATGGTGCCAATTATAGAGATGGAACTGGACAGGTCTTTACCAGAAAAGAATACATCAAAGGTAAACCACAAATCAAAATTGCAAAGTTCCAAGGGGGAAAAAGAGGCACCTATCAATACTGTGTTCAACTATTAATAAACGAAAAAATCCAAATTAGGCACATGGCAATTGAATCAACAAGATTGGCAGCTAACAAAACATTAGAAAAAACAACTGGCGAATCAGGATATTATTCCCGACTTAGAATTTATCCACACAATCTCCTTAGAGAAAACAAACAGATTGCAACTGCAGGTGCAGATAGAGTTTCAGAAGGAATGAGAAGATCATGGGGCAAGGCAGTCAGTTTAGGTGCAAGAGTAAAACAAGGTCAATGCATCATGGAACTTTATGTTAATGGTGATGCACATTTGGAAGCAGCAAAAAAAGCACTTCATGGATCATGTGTAAAACTTCCAGGGACACCTCTAATCAAAGTGATTGAATGGAATAAATTATCACCATAAATCTTTGAAATCAGATTTCTTATTTTTCATAAATTCTAAAAATTCTTCAAATTCTTTGGAAGTAGGATCTCGTTTCAGAATTCTTTTAGACTGATAGTAAAAGGTATTATAGATTCTCCCTACAACAACACCCAAAGCAAATGATTCTGAATCTTCAACAATAGAAAGAGATTGAATCAATTCTTTAATTTCGTCTTTGTTGGAAATGGAGTCTTGAATTTTTTGCTCAATTTTCTTTAGTAGAATTTCATTCACAGGATATCTTGTATGAAATAGTTAAAAACAGTTTAATATCCAAATTCAGCCTTGAGGTTTGTTGCAGTTATAGTACAGTC
>JBOEHF010000195.1:0-2997 GCA_050633805.1 Candidatus Nitrosopumilus sp. | reverse complement strand
GGCCAACATTATGATTATGAAATGAGTCTTCAATTCATCAAACAATTAGGAATCAGAGAACCCGATTATAAAATGAAATTAAAAAAATTGCAAAACACAACTACCGATAGGGCTACACAGATTGGAGAAATGATGATAAATCTTGCAAAAATTTTTTCAAAAATCAAACCAGATTCCGTAATTGTTCAAGGTGATACAAATACAGTCTTGACTGCAGCTATCTCTTCAATAAAATGTGAAATTCCAGTATCTCATGTCGAATCTGGTCTGAGAAGTTATGATTGGAGGATGCCTGAAGAACACAATAGAATTGCAGTAGATCATATTTCAGAATTTTTATTTGCACCTACAAAAATTAACAAAAACATTTTAGAAAAAGAAAATGTTCATGGAAAAATCTTCATTACCGGAAACACTGCAATTGATGCTGTATGTGAAAACCTTCCAAAATCTCAAAAAAATAAAACACTTGAAGGTGATTATGATGATGAATTTTCATTGATTACACTTCATCGAAGTGAAAATGTTGATAGTAAAACAACTTTGTCTGGTATTATAAAGGGATTAATTGACTCAGAAACTCCGATTGTTTTTCCTGTTCACCCAAGAACATTGAAAAAATTAAAACAGTTCAATTTATTTTCAAAATTAAAAAATTCTAAAAATATTTCCATGTTACCACCAGTTGGTTATTTTGATATGTTGTATCTAATGAAAAAATCAAATTTGATAGTTACAGACTCTGGAGGAATTCAAGAAGAAGCCACTGCACCTGCTTTACGAAAAAAAGTACTAGTTTTACGTACATCTACTGAAAGAATTGAAGCTGTCAAATCTGGATATTCAGAAATAATAGGGATAAATTCATCTGATATTCGTAAAATGATACAAAAGAATTTTGATAAACCTTTGAAATTGTCAAAAAATCCATATGGAAACGGAAGATCAAGCGAAAAAATCATCAATATTTTGAAAAAAAATTTTTAGATCAACTTCATTCATCACATGTTATATTTAGATAAGCATTATCTAAAATTAGTATTGTACAAAAAACTTTTAGAAAAAATCCATAACAAAAATTCCAATATTTGTATTATAGGTCTTGGCCAAGTTGGATTGCCAACGGCATTGACATTTGCAAACATTGGTTATAAGGTAACAGGATATGACATTAATGAATCAATTATTCAATCACTGTCTCAAAAAAAATCCCTTTTTGAGGAAGATGGAATTAAAGAGTTGTTATCACGCACTATTGATAATAAAACATTTGCACCAAGTTTATCATTAAACGAATCCGTTGAAGGATCTGATGTAATTATTGTATGTGTAGCAACCCCAACTACTGAAGATGTTAGACCAAATCTATCATTTTTACAAAATGCGTTAAATTCATTATCTGAATTTGATTTGTCTGAAAAACTTGTGATTGTTGAGAGTTCTATTCCTCCAGGAACCTTTGAAAATCTTATCATACCAATTATCACAAAAAATGTTTTGCTTGGTAAGAATTTTTGGGCTGCATATGTGCCTGAAAGACTCTCGCCAAGTCAAGCTTTCTCTGAAATTCAAAAAACTCCGAGAATTATAGGACATGAAGACTCTAAATCAGGAGTTTTAGCTAAATCCCTCTATGAAAAATTTGTTAAATCTAAAATTTTACTTACAACATCAAGATCTGCCGAACTATCAAAATTAGTTGAAAACACTTTTCGAGATGTTAACATTGCATTTGCAAATGAAATTAGTTTAATTTGTGAAAAATATAATGTTGATTTTGGTGATCTCATAAGAATCTGTAACTCTCATCCTCGTGTAAACCTACATATGGCTGGACCTGGAGTTGGGGGACCATGTTTGCCAAAGGATCCTTATCTTTTGCTAAATCCTGCAAATGGTGATCCAATTAAATCAAAAATAATTTCAGAATCAAGAAAAATTAATGATTTGATGCCATTACATGTTTCTAATCTAACTACAAAAGCGTTAGAAAAACAAAACAAAATACTCAGCAAATCTACAATACTAATTCTTGGTACATCATACAAAGGCAATGTTAGTGATACACGGTTTTCGCCATCTAAAGATCTTATACATGATCTTTTACAAAAACAATGTAGAGTACTAGTCTATGATCCTTACACAGATGAGTCATTTAATGCTGAAAAACTCAACACTTTAGATGATTCAATTCTTTCAAAATGTGATGCCGTAGTAGTAATCTCAGATCATAATGAATTCAAAAAAATAGATCCTCATTTCTTTCAATCTATGATCGAAAAGCCAATAATTGTTGATACCAAACGAATTTTTAATTCATCCGACATTGAAAATCTAAATATGATTTACATCTCTGTAGGTTATCTTGGATTATCTTTCTCAAAGGAGAATCAATAGATGACAATTTCAAATAGTTCAGTTCTTGTAACAGGAGGAAATGGTGCCGTAGGTGCAAATTTAGTGGAAAAGTTGCTAAATTTAGGCACAAAAGTTACTGTCCTTGATGATTTTTCTCAAAGTAAAAAGGGTAATCTGAAAAATCATAAGCATCTCAAAATTATCAAAGGTGATATTACAAACTCAAAAATTCTAAAAAAAACATTTTCAAAGAAATACGATGTTGTTTTTCATTTAGCTGCAAGATTTGCAAATGAAATGTCTGTAAATGATCCATTAGAAGATCTACGAGTAAATGTTGAAGGAACATTGAATATTCTTTTAGAATCTGCTAAACATAATGTAGATAGATTTGTGTATACTTCATCATCATCATTATATGGCCAAAGTGATTCTATAATAAAAAAAGAAAATTCATTCCCAAAGCCATCAACACCATATGCTGCAAGTAAATTATCTGGAGAATTCTACTGTAATGCCATCCATGAATTATATTCAATGGATTATACTATCGTTAGATTATCAAATTCTTATGGTCCATACGATCCATCTGGAAAATATCGAAATGTAATACCTAATTTTATAAAAGCAGCTTTATCT
>JBOEHF010000194.1:0-787 GCA_050633805.1 Candidatus Nitrosopumilus sp. | reverse complement strand
CTCCTGCTAAGACTGTAATCATATCATATTCCTCTAAAACTAAAAGTCTGATTACTGTCACTCCATATTACTTTTTCAAAAATTGCCGATCCAGCCATTTAGGATAAGTTTATTACTGTATTTTCATGAATTTTACTCGTGTCTCGAGTAGTAATTATGTCTGTTTTGCTAGCAACTCTTATCGTTGTTGGTACTAGTACTCCAGCCTTTGCAGCCCAATTAGATGCAAAAATCAATCCAAACACCGAAACATCTCCATTTAAGATGAATTATCAAAAAACCGTCTTTATTGAATATCCTGAAGGCGGAAACCTCTTTGATGTATTGAGGGGACAAGAATGGACTGTATCTGGAACTGCTGATTCTTCAGATCCTGGAGTCCAAGAATTAAGAAATGAATTAAATCGTGGAATTGCAAATGACGGAAGTCAAGCACAAATCGAAGACTTGAATGTAACTTATGAATTCCATCTTAAAGCCAGAAACATCAACACATCAGTTGACTATCGTGTAGTCTTGGAAGGAACTCTAGTTGACTATATAATTACAGAAGATTCCCAAAGATCACTAGTTGATTTAGGATGGAGAGCCATGAGTACTGATAAAGAAATCATCATTGATGGCGTCGAAATTAACATTCCAATTAACATTTTAAGAGATAATGAACCTGATGCTTATGCTTTCTTTGCAGGAACTGAAGCAGAAGAAGTTTTAGGAAAACACCTTATTAACGCAGATTTTATTTTAGAACAACCATTAACTAATTGGCACTTTTTGTTTGATCCAA
>JBOEHF010000193.1:0-4632 GCA_050633805.1 Candidatus Nitrosopumilus sp. | reverse complement strand
TTTTTGCAATTAAAAGACTGACGCAAACTCATCTGTTTGATAGTTGGATGCCGTCTGAAAAGAAAGAATGATTGAATCAAACAGTATTTCTAAAACCACTAGTAGCGTAAAGTCTGTTCTCAGAGACGCCAAAACGCATTAGTCCAGAAAAATCATCTCTCATAATCGGTTTCCATCACATCTTCATGTCTTCTAGGACTTGGGCAGTAGTTAGATGATTTTTAAGGATTTTAAACAATTATTTTTGTTCTCCATCAATGAGCATGACAGGGCAGTGTATTTTCTCAAGTACCTTTCTTGACACGCTGCCAAGTTGCAAGATTGCCTTTAATCCAGGCAGTTTGCGTCGTTTTGCCATTATCACAAGGTCATAATCAAACTCGTTTGCCATTCGAATGATTTCCTCATCGGGATAGCCATGAATTACCTTTACAAAAACCGGTATATTGTCCTTTTTTAAGTCGCCTGCTTGTCTAGTGAGTTTTTTGTCCATTTCCATTTTTAATTCCCTTCTAGAAGCCTGCAGTTCCTTTGCCCACTTTTTTCTCTCTCCACTAAATCCGATTGATGGTGGTATCGGAACATGTTCCACAATATGCAATATTGTCACAGAGGAATCATGCTTTTTGCCCATTTCTCTGGCATGATCAAGGGCTTTGTTTCCAGCTGAGGTTCCAGCATGTGGAACAAGTATGTTCTTGTACATTACTTCGTCTCTCCAACTGAGTCATAAAACACATAATTGATTCTTCCAACAATTCTTTCTGTTGACGCATCAGGAGTAGCTGAAACTAGGATTATTTTGTCATCAAAGGGAATTGTGATCATTAATGCCCTGTTTCGATTTGATGCGGTATAATTGACCTCCCCCAAATCTAAATTGAATTCTCTTCTCATGGAGATTTCCAAGACCATCTGCATGTAGAGCATACGTTGTTTTTCATCACTTTGAAATGGTTCTACACCTTCATCGAATCCACCCGCTACAAGGTTTCCCATTTTGTTTATTACTCCTGTAAATCGTATCTCTACATCACCTAGTAATTCATTGCATCTATTTTCTAATGAAGAATGTTCTTCAACATTCAACGATAACATTGGTTATTCCCCATGTTACAAAAAACAAAATCATCAAAATTGATGCATGTCTCGTTTCTTTTTCTATCATGCCTTATGATAATACGATGTTTTGTAATTTAAAGAAAAAAGTAAATCTTTGCTAGTGCCAATCTTCCCACACAACTAGAGTATTTTTTATGCGATTGTCTTGAAGTGATAAATAGAAATGAGTAAGCTAGCATACAAGCGAAAAATAAACCCGGATTCATTTGACAGGGAAACCGTTCTCTTGGGTGTTAAAGAAACATTGTCATCATGAATTTTTTTACTATCTGTGTACAAAGAAAATTGATTGAAAAATTACTAATTGCATCTTTCTCTCAAATAGATAACCTTCCACGTGGGTGGACAAATTAACTTCTTAACTATATCTCCATACATTTTGTGCTGGGGTTAGGACAAAGCGGCGAAAATTAACGTGCCTGAAAGAGTTCCCCTAACAAGGTCTAGGACAAGAGTATGATGGTGACACTGATAAGGAAACCTATCAATCTGTTCAAAAAATTTTTTAAGATGAATTTTCATTTAACAATAAGCAGTTTATCTCAAAGCAATACTCACAAAATGATTGTTGGTCGGTGAGCCAACCATCTCATGAACAATTATAATCAATGCAGAAGAAGGTTGCTTTGCTGGCCTGAGAACTATAGGTTATGATGAATAATTAACTTCACTTGGAAAATTAATTTCTTATTTGTTTCTTGATTGATGCAACTAGAGACATGTTGACAATTATTAGGATTATGACTAGAATAACTGCAATAGCTATCAAGGCAATTAGAGCAGTTATGTAGAAAGATAATAATTCCATTTCTGAACTAAGTGATTGATTGTTTGTTTGTTGAACAACAACTGGTTGTTCATATGTCTGAGGTACAGATTCTTCAGGGATAGCAGGTTGTTCTGTAACAACAGGCTCTACGTATGATGGAGTATCCGATTCAATCCAAGCAGGTTGGCCATTAAATTGAACTCGTTTTAGACCATCAATTCCTATTTGCTTTACTTCGGGTGCAATTGGCACATACTCTAGACTTTCATTGTATTTTTGACCATCTGTTATCATCCAGTGAATCATGTGTATCAATGCTTGTGCGGTATCAGGATCATTAGTTACATTATTCAGATTTTCATATAGTAGTAAATACGTAAAAGTTGAGATAGGATACGAATTTTCACCAGTGGCATTAACTAGACTGATCCCATACCAACTTTCATGTGCCTCGGGGAGAGTTGGGGCAGCACCGGCAGAAGCGTCAGCAATGCTTTGCATTGATGGTAGAACAAAGTTTGTTCCATCAGCATTTTCTACTGCTGCGTATGGGATATCATTTTGAAATGCATATGCTAGCTCGATATAGCCAATTGAATATGGCGTAGTTTTTACAACGTTTGCAACACCTTCGTTACCTTTTCCACCAATACCTATAGGCCATTCTACACTTTTTCCAACACCTACCTGTTCATCCCATTCCTCACTAACTTTTGCAAGATATGAGACAAAGACAAAGGTAGTGCCAGCACCGTCAGAACGATGGGCAACTACAATATCTTCATCAGGTAATGACACCTCTGGATTTAATTCCTGAATTGCAGGATCATTAAACTTTGTAATTTTTCCTAGAAATATATCAGCTATAACAGTACCAGTTAGTTTGAGACCAGATTGTTTCATCTCGGGTAAATTATAGACAATAGTTACAGCACCAATTGCTTCAGGTATATGTAACGTATTAGGTGCAGCATCACTTTCAGCAGGTTTTAGTGGAGCATCAGATGCTGCAAAAACTACAGTCTTTGAAATATGGTTTTTCACACCGCCGCCGCTGCCTATTGATTGATAATTTAGTTGAACGTTTGGATATAATTCACCGTATTCAACTCGCCATAAATCAATTAGTGGAAATGGAAATGATGCGCCTGCTGCATCAATTTGTACATCTGCATCAGGATTTGGTTCTGCAGGAGATGCAGCAAAAGCAGATGCAGGAATCAAAAGAAGTGTCATTAAGAGAGATGTGGTGGTTATCCTCTTTGATTTAGTCATCATGATCTTTGTTAGTTGTTTTGCATATACTTATGATCAATTGGGATTATATTGTACTATATAGACAACGTAGATCCAAGGTAATAACTCCAGTAATTACAAAAATATGTAAGCATTGTCAAGAGATCTATTAGCAAAGAAAAGAAATTTTCACTGGGATAGCATCTTCAAGATTACAGCTACCTGTGCAGGAGCGTTTGTTTTACTAATTATCGTATTGATTTTTGGACAGTTAATGTCAGACTCTTGGTTAATCTGGGAAAAAGAAGGATTAGAATTTGTAACAGGAGATCGGTGGAATCCTGTAGAAGGTCGGGAAGCCTTTGGTGCATTGCCGTACATTGCTGGTACTCTAGTAACATCATTGATTGCATTATGCATTGCAATTCCTCTAAGTATTGGAATTGCAATGTTTCTTTCAGAAATTGCGCCAACAAGAATCAGAGAACCAATTTCATTTGTAGTAGAATTGTTAGCTGCAGTTCCAAGTATCATTTATGGATTATGGGGTTTGTTTACATTCAGAATAGTTTTCAAAGATTGGTTTGAAAGCCCTACACATGATGCATTAGGTGAGCACATCTTTTTGTTCAGAGATGCTCCATTCGGACTTGACATACTGACTGCAAGTGTTGTATTGGCAATCATGATAATTCCCACAATTTCTGCAGTTTCACGTGAAATTTTGTTAGCAGTACCTGCAATTCAAAGAGAGGCAGCATACATGCTTGGCGCAACAAAATGGGAGGTATTTAGAATGTCAGTGTTGCCATATGCAAAATCAGGTTTGATTGGAGCATCAATTCTAGGATTAGGAAGAGCCGTTGGTGAAACCATGGCAGTTACAATGTTAATTGGAAACGCGGTGGGACCAAAGGCGTTTCCATTGGGATTTTTCCAACAGGGCAATTCACTTGCAAGCATTATTGCAAATGAGTTTAATGAAGCATCACCAGTTTCAATATACTTTCCAGCATTAATTGGATTAGGATTAATTCTCTTGTTTGTATCACTAGGTATCAATGTGTGTGCACATCTGATTATTCGTAGAGTGACAAATGCACATGAAGGAGGTATCAAAGGATTTTGAGTAGTTCAGAGCGTAGATTAGAATTTAGAAATTATTTCCATGATGATCTAGGAAAAAGAATGATGACAGATAAGATTGTCAAGATAATTGTCATAGCATGTGTTGCCATTGCAATTATCCCGCTTGGAAGTATCTTAGCTGATGTTGTAAGAATGGGAATAGAAATAATTTCATTTGAGTTTCTTACTGCATTGCCAGGTGCGGCAGGTTCTGGAGAAGGAGGAATTGCAAACTCAATTCAAGGTACATTCATAATGATTGGAATGACCTCAGCAATAGGAATTCCAATTGGAGTTTTATCAGGAATTTATGTTGCAGAATATGCAAATTCAAGAGTTGGTAAACTAATTAGATTTTTCAATGATGTAATGATGCA
>JBOEHF010000192.1:0-2346 GCA_050633805.1 Candidatus Nitrosopumilus sp. | reverse complement strand
TAGACCGACTCATCAAAGAACTTAGATTAACTCCTGAGAAAATGCAAGCACAATTAGCTGAAGTCGTTTCAAACTTTAACACATTAATCGATACTTATGCCGAACCTGAATACAAAGAGAAATGGAAAGTTTCCATTCAGGACTCTAGTGTAACATTTGGTTCTGCAAAAGACAGGTGGGCAATTAACCTTGAACTAATGAAAGAAAGAGGAATCACATTCAAAGATGTAATCGATGCATATGAAAATGAAAAAGTCCCAGACCTTGTAGAGAAGGCACCACTAGCTGATGCAGTTCTAGGAATGGTAGTTAACCATCATCCAGCACCACATGAAGCCGTAAAATATAGAATTCCACAAATTTGGAAAGGTGATTTAGATTCTGATGTTGGTAAAGCATTACTAGCTTGTGATGATAATGGGCCAACAATTATGATGGTCGTAAACATGGTTTTAGATCCTGCCGCAGGTCCTGTTGCAATTGGAAGACTATTTTCAGGTACCATCAAAGACGGTCAAACTATCAATGTTATTGATGAGAAAAGAGAAGGCAGAGTTCAATCTGTAAATTTCTTTATGGGTAACCAAAGAGAACAAGTTGGTGAACTAGGTGCAGGAAACATTCCGGCATTATTGGGATTAACTGAATGTAGAGCGGGAAATACACTTTCTTCTGTCAAAGATATTCCAATGTTTGAAGGTGTAAAATATGTCTCAGAACCAGTGGTTCAAATCGCAATTGAACCAAAACATCCTAAGGATTTACCTAAACTAGTCGAAATTCTAAAACAACTAACTATCGAAGATCCAAATCTTATTGTAAAAATTGATGAGGAATCTGGAGAGACAATCGTTGCAGGAATGGGTGTATTGCATCTTGATGTTGCAACACACAGAATTCAAGATGCAAAATGTGAGATTGTAACATCCGAACCTTTGATTAACTACAGAGAAACTGTAAAAGCTGCTTGTGAGCCAATCATGGCAAAATCCCCAAACAGACACAATAAAATTTTCATGAAAGTAGAACCCCTAGAACCTGAAATTGCACATATGCTAAGAACTGGTGAAATTAGTGATATCAAAGATAAGAAAGTTGTATCTGATTTACTAAAAGGCGCTGGATGGGACACTGATACAATTAAGAGAGTGATGAAATTCGATTCCCGTGGAAATGTTTTGATTAACGGAACAAAAGGTGTTCAGTTTGTTCAAGAATCAACTGACTCTATTAATTCTGGGTTTGATGAAGTAATGAGAGAAGGTCCTCTCTGCAAAGAACAGATGAGAGATTGTAAATTCATCTTTACGCACTTTGTTCCTCACGAAGACACAGCACACAGAGGTTTGTCTCAATTGGGCCCTGCATCTAGAAGAGCATGTATGGGGGCACTGTTAACTGCAGGTACTGCAGTACTAGAACCAACTTTAGCCATCGAAGTTCGTGTCCCAACTGATCTAGTTGGAAATGTTGCAACCATACTTTCAGGCAAACGTGGTAAAGTACTTGACATGTCCCAGAAAGGTGCATCAAGTATTGTTGTAGGTGAGATTCCAGCTTCTGAGACATTTAATTTGTCTGAAGCAATGAGAGGTCAAACTGCAGGCCGTGCAACCTGGAATACGTCGTTTAAGGAATGGACTGAGGTTCCAAAATCTATGTTAACTACTGCAGTAGCTGACATTAGAAAGAGAAAGGGATTGGCACCAGAACCACCTGGCGTTAACGAATTTATCGACAAAGAGTAAAAGTAGAAATCCTCCGAATTATGCCTCGGAATCCGACATTGTCATAAATCTTAAATTCTGAAAATATATTTTGGTTCAAATCTATGTCAACAGTTATCATTTTGATGATGAATGTGGACGTAGAAAGGTTGGACGTCAAATACTGTTTAGTACGTATTAGCCACATATGAAATAGTCAATTTAGAGAGGCGCTACTAACTTCCCCAAACCAGGGGTAATAACAAAACCATCATTATTGTGACGATTGGAATACAGATAAGATCAAATGGAAGTCCATATCTAACCATCTGCTTGATGGATACATGTCCACTGCCAATTGCAATGGCATTAGGCGGAGTTCCAACTGGCATCATAAATCCATAGCTTGTTGCAAATGCAACAGGGGCCATGAATAAAATGGGATCTAATTCTGTTGCCGATCCTAAAACCGCCATAATTGGTAGCAATAAAGCAGCTACTGCAGTATTGCTCATGAGTTCACTTGTTAACATTGTGATGGTAACGATAATTAGAACAATCAAGAAAAAATCAAGATCGCCAATAAACAACAGCTTGTCTGCTATCCAAGTATCTAATCCTGTTGTAGTAAAACCACTAG
>JBOEHF010000191.1:0-2056 GCA_050633805.1 Candidatus Nitrosopumilus sp. | reverse complement strand
AAGATGAGATGGAAACACGTTGGAGATTTGTCAGTAGTACACAGCGACAATATCTTGAGGACATAAAGAAAATCATGGAAAATCAATATGTTTTAACAGTATGAAATTAGTTTTTATCACATAAAATACCAGTTAGTACATGGCACTTGCATACATTGGAATTGCAATTGGGGTTTTGATAGTAGCAATTTTGATTGTAAAGATTACAAGAACTAGTCCTCGTGAGGTTGCAGGCATAGATGACTATTGTAAAAAGTGTGGCATGGAGACCAAGGGTTTGAATTGTCCAAAATGTGAAAAAAAATCCCAATCATTTGGGGTTTAGTTTCATTGTGTAGTGATCTTTTATCATATAATTTCAAATTTTACGCATGTCAGAGTAAATTACAGCATACTTTACCTGTAAGATTTGTCAGCAAAATCACTCCATCTCACATGAAGAGGTAAAGACATGCCAACAACATGCAATAACTGTTGGTTGAAAATGAAAATATGAAATCCTGATTTACAAAAAATATGATTATTTTTAAGATTGTTTAAACTGCATAACTCTATTGGGTTCAAAAATTGATTGTCAATGTACAAAATGTAACTGTAAAATAAATTTTGAAACAATAAATGGAGAGGAGCTTTTGAACCTGATTCAACATGGAAGACTAAATGACGAACAAATTGCATTTTTAAAAACCAGAGTAGGAAGTAAAGTATGCAAACAATGTTTTATCAATAGACATGAATGATAATTTGCAACAAGCTTAAGGCTTTGGTTTATGATTTTTAATCATGAAGGACACAACCAAAGGAGTAATAGGGATTATAATTTCAACTATCGCATTTTATGGCACCATGAGCATATTATGGCAATCATGAAAAAATATAACGATTTTCAAAGAATCTAAAGACAATGTTATTTCTAGTTGATTCAATGATTGGTAATGTTGCAAGGAAATTACAATTACTAGGTTATGATTCAGAGTATGATTCAGATTTTGGAGATTTAAAATACTTGAAATAGTGAAAAATGAAAAAAGAGTGATTATTTCTAAAGGTCGTGAATTGATCATTAGATCAAAAAATCAGAGTATTCCTTCAGTGTATGTAACCAAAGAAGACAAAATTGGGCAGTTTTTGGAAATTCTTGAACATATTCCCTTGAAAATCAATACCATTTCAGGAGATTCTGCAAGATGTACAAAATGGAATTTTACAACATCACGTATTGAAAAATCTAAAATTGTCAAAAAAGTTCCAGAAAAAGTTTTGGAATTTGAAAAATTTTGGAAATGTGATAAATGTGATCAAATCTATTGAGAGGGAACACACATCAAAAAATTGCAAGAATGTCTTTATCAGATAAAATTAGGAAGAAATAGAACATGATTTCATAATCTTCTGTGCAGTTTTGTCAATATCCACATTAGGTTCTGCAGAAACAAAGAGAACATTAGAACCATACAAAAAAGTGAAAGTTACTACATTCTTTCTTCTTGCAGCTGCATATTCTACAGGTCCAAGATGTTCATCAAAGTCTTGACGAGTTCTGATTCTCAACACTGCTTCAATGAACATTTTTTTCCGTTCATACTCGTTTTTTAGAGGCTTTATTCCATCTGAAAATGAACCCGCAACAAGGTTTCCCATCATATCTAAAAATCCTGCAAAACGAATTTCGGGTTCTTTTAGAATCAATTCACATTTTTGATGTAGATCATCAGACATATTCCATGAATTAGGAATCAGTAGATAAAAACTGTCATGAAATTGTCAACGTTGAATATACAATTTAACAATATTCTGAGTTTATTTCTGAAAATTAGCAAAATAGTTTCATATCATTTCAGAATAATACATTTGAGAGGCATTTTTTGATGGTATTTGAAAACTATGTTGTTACAGGATTCAAAAGAAGACAAAAAAATATCAATGAGGTAGAAAATAAATCTCAAAGATTAAGAAATGAGCGGAAAATTGCAGAATCAAGGAAATTTAAAGATCATGCCTTATTTTTAAAAGAGGAATAGATAGATATTTTCAGCTATATAGGGAACTTTTGATC
>JBOEHF010000190.1:184-2812 GCA_050633805.1 Candidatus Nitrosopumilus sp. | reverse complement strand
ATGATGCAAAAATTCAAGAAGACACAAGAAAGACAATAATACACAAAATATCAATTGACGAAGATAAAATAGAATATGTTTCAAAAGGCTCAGTTCCAGGTAGACTATTAAATCAATTTTCTATGGATGAAAATGGGGATAGATTCAGAGTTGCCACTACAACAGAATACTATACACAATATCAAGGAACAACTCGTTCAAATGCAGTTTATGTTTTAGATGAACAATTAAGCATTGTAGGAAGTCTAGATGAAATTGCAATGGATGAGAGTATTTTCTCGGCCAGATTTATTGATGATAGGCTATACCTCGTAACATTTCAACAAATTGATCCATTCTTTGTAATTGATTTATCAGCAGATACGCCAAAAATTTTAGGAGAACTGAAAATTCCAGGATTTTCAAATTATCTACATCCTTATGATGAAGAACACATAATTGGAATTGGAAGAGATACTAAAGAAATAGGAGACAACAGGGTTCAACAATTAGGTATTAAAATTGCTTTGTTCAACGTAGCAGATGTCAATAATCCAAAAGTTGCAGATGAAGTAATTATTGGAGATAGTTCTACAAATTCTGAATCATTACACAACCACAAAGCATTCTTCTTTGATAAGAGAAATGAGATTTTATCAATTCCAATAAACGGAGATATGAAAACATTGAATGAGGTTACAAATTCTAATAGAATCGCTCCAGAACAGAACAGATTGAGTGGATTCTACGTATTTAATTTAGATAATACAGAAGGATTCACCTTAAAGGGAACAATTACACATTCATCAGAAGACTCAAGATATTATGGAATGAATAATGCAAGAACATTTTACATTGAGGATGTTTTGTATACCACATCTGAAGAATATCTTAAAATGAATTTCATAAACAATCTAAAAGAAATCAATTCAATAAAGTTAGAAAATACAGGTAAATTTATCGAGTATATACAAGAAGAGATTATAGAATAATCATACTAAATGAACAATTGTTGTTAATCCACGCCGATCATATTCAACACCATTTTCTGTTTCACTAACAGTGATAGTAAATGAGATTACATCTCTTTGTTTTGCATTTTCAGCATGAAGTTTAAGATGGATATCCATTAAATCAAATTCTTGATCAGGTAGACCTTCTTCATCCAAATAGGCACCACATGTAGATTCAATCCTAAACCTATCATCTTTAAAATGAAACCCTAGTTTCATTTTACGACCTTCTCTTCCACTCGCTTTAACATTTACGTCAATAATTCCAGGAGTTGTTTCAGTGTAACTAGATTTATGGTTTACAAAAACTCCGAGTTCTAATGGTTTGCCAGCAGTAGATTCGGCCATTTTCTGTATTCCGTCATTCATTACTACATCAACTGCCTTAATTGATTGAGCAACTTTAGCTATCCAATCATTAGTTCTAGTTATTGTTGCGTGTATTCCAGCTCGTCTTCGTTTATCCTCATCATCAGGTAGTTTGTAATAATCAACCCAAGCTTCATAATCATGAGAAATATCTTCGATAAAATCAATGCAGGTTCTCCTGTAATCATCTACATTATCAGTTCTAAGTGAGGCATCATCGGTTCTCATACCATCAAAATCTTGAGGCATTGCCATAATGAGAGGTAATCAGAGGTCTAAAAAAACCAATCTAGCCCAAGATTAATGATTATAATAGGAATTTTTCAAATACCAATCATGATATTTTCAGAACTTGTCGATGATTTGCAGACTCAATTAAAAAAAGATCTTGCACAAATCAGATTTCTCTTAAAGAAAAATCCAGCAATGGCATATACAAGAATTGTAGAAATTGGTAAAGAGGTTGGAAAAAAATACAACATCAAATTGATTGTGAATTTTCCAAAACAAGGCAAAATAGAAGAATTTGAAAAATATGGGAAAAGAGATCTGAGCTTAATCATAGATTATGACAGAAAGAGGTTTCCAATGGATAGAGAAATCATCAAACAAAAAGCATTGGAAATGCTAGGAGAGGTAAAGACGGAAGATGCTTACATGTATGAGAACAAAGAGGGAGTAAGAGTTTTCACAGAAGATTGGAAGATAGACATCCTACCACATTCAGTTCACATTTGGACTGATTTTGATGATAAAGTAACAGCATTTTGCAACTGGTTAATGGAAAATGCTTATGAAATGAAAAAGAAATAATTGTTTTTAAAATTAAAGGCTCTCAAGTTCTTCAAGTAATGCTTGGGCCTCTTCATTTTTTGGATCAAGTTGCACTATACGTCTACAGCAATCAATAGCCTTGTCTTTTTGTTCTAATGCCAAATGTGCGTTAGTTTTCAGAGACAAGTTTTCAACATCAGTCTCATCTAACTCAAATGCTTTTTCAAAATAAGGCAACGCCCTTTTGAAATCATCAACAATTGAGAATGCACTGCCCATGATAAACATAAAATCATGATCATCAGAATATTCAGATTCAAGATCTCTCCCATATGATATGGCCTCATCATATTCTCCATCTTTGAGTAATTTTTTGAGACGTCGTTTAGGATGTTTGAAAAGACCAACCATGTTGTTTCAGAAGTTGTAACAAATTATCACAATTTGAATGTAGATGAGTCTAAGAAGAGACTCTCATAATTCCTTCTTTAAT
>JBOEHF010000190.1:0-149 GCA_050633805.1 Candidatus Nitrosopumilus sp. | reverse complement strand
AGGAATTGAATTCCTTGAACAAATGAATCATCATCGATAGCACCGTTAGCCCACCATCCAGCATTGTTCTTAATCCAGGGTGGGATTTCATTACTTCCACCAGAATTTCCTTGGGAAGTTGGAGGGATTTTCATTATTCCTTCTTTAAT
>JBOEHF010000189.1:0-1473 GCA_050633805.1 Candidatus Nitrosopumilus sp. | reverse complement strand
TGTATGTAGCTGACACTGACAATAACCGCATACAGATAATTGATCTTGACGGTTCGTGTTCTGGCAGTGACGAACTTGCCGATGACATTTGCTTTGTCGAGGAGTTTGGAACATCAGGCAACGATGAGGGAGAATTCCGTGCTCCTTCTGGCCTGGCACTAAACACCAGCGATGACTTGCTGTATGTAGCTGACACTGACAATAACCGCATACAGATACTTTCGCTTCCAGATGGTAGTGGTAGTGGCAGCAGCAGTTCATCAAATGATGTTCCAGATGCACCAAAAAATCTTTCAGCAACTACAGCATCACCATCTTCAATAGTAATCACATGGGATACACCAGATCCGGATGATAATGATCCCAAAATTACAGGTTACAAGATAGAAGTAAGAGAAGGAAGCGGATCATATGAGACGATTGTTACAGATACAAAGAACACGGCCACATCTTTTCTCCATACAGGATTAGATGATGGCGAAACTTATCGATATAGAGTATATGCAATAAATTCTGAAGGGACAAGCGATGTCTCATCAACAGCATCTGCAAAACCAGGCCCTACACAAACGCCTGCCGGACTTACAGCAGTACCGATTTCAAAGAACCAAATTTTACTGTCTTGGCTTCCACCATCTGAAACTTTTGGTCAACCAATAAATGGATATACAATTGAACGTGAGGTCATTCCAAATGTTCTTTATGAGGATGTAACTAAAATTAGTGGCAGCAGCACCACATACACTGTAAGTGGATTGGCAACAGGAAAAACATACAGCTATGTCGTATCTGCAGAATTTCCTGCTGGTAACACTCCTAGATCAGATGCCGCATCAGCAACTCCAGAATTAGATTCCAAACCAGCATCTACATCATCTAGTTCGGTTACCGCACCAACAGCACCCAGAAATCTAAAGGCCAATGAATCATCATCGCAGATTCAGCTTTCGTGGAATGAGCCATCATCAGATGGAAATTCAAAAATCACAGGTTACAAGATAGAAGTAAAGAAAGACTCTGGCTCGTATTCGGTATTAAAATCAAATACATCTGCCACATCATATGTTGATTCCAATGTACAAATGGGTTCAACGTATACCTATAGGATATATGCAGTTAACTCAGTAGGTACAAGCAGTCCATCTGTAGTTTCCGCAACACCGCAAGATACAACATTACAACTAAGTCCTTTGGGCAAGTTCACCATAGACGAGAAAAAGACTCTGTCATTCACCGTAAAAACAACAGGTGGCTCATTAAGCAACGTAGCATTTAGTCTAGAAAAAAACCCTCCCGCAGGGGCTAAAATTAATTCAAAGACAGGACTGTTTACATGGACTCCCACTGACTCACATGGAGCAAAATCGTATGTATTTGACATCGTAGCAAAAAAAGATTCTATGATTGACAGACAATCAATTACAATTACTGTAAACGATGTAAAAATATCAGAGCCAACCAAGGAGCCGGAGC
>JBOEHF010000188.1:0-4120 GCA_050633805.1 Candidatus Nitrosopumilus sp. | reverse complement strand
ATCTAGTTTTATCAATTTCTTGCACTACTTCGTGTTCTGTTACTTCTAAACTGATTTCGTCTGGTGCTGAGACTAATTTTGGGGCATCAATAATGTTTTTGCTGAATTTTAAGATCTCTTCAATAATTTTTGGATCTGTTTGTGGCTCACTTTGCATTTTCTTTAATTCCTTTTTTCTTTAGTTCTAGCTCTAATTTGCCAACTCTTTTTTTAAGAGAATGAAGTTCTTTGTACACTTCGTCAATTTCCTCCTTACTTGGAAGATTGACTGATTGCAAAACCACGTTAGTTATATTATTCCAGTGCTTGGTTAGTTCAAGCTCTTTTGAAACAAGCTTTCCATAATTCTCGCCAAATTTTTCGGAATCAAACAATTCGGTAAAATCATTGTCAAAAATATCGATCCATATTCTCTTGAATGCTTCGATCTGTTCAACGTCTTGAGGAACCTCTGGAGCTTTTAGATTCACTTTCTTTTGGGCGACTTCCCATGCGCTTGCTAACTGTTTATAGTATTCCGTGAGGTATTGGTTAAATCCCATCAAATCCTCATTAATTTCAATTAATTCTGTTGTTACTCTTTTTGAATTCGCTGCAAATGCCCTCATTGGACCTGTAGATGCTAAAGCCTGTGGTTTACTAGACATTAGGTGCATCAGGTCTGTCCAAAACAATGAGAGGTGTTTGTAGTAATCCATTGTGGTTTTTGAAGAATCAGGTTGCACAGATTGTTATAATTACAGCTCGCAATAAATAGTTCGATTACTAAATTAGACTAATGGATAATGTTGATGAGCTTGAAAAAATCTGCCAAAGTATCATTGGTCTAGACTCCAAAATGCGTTCAGCTAGGCTCATCAATAGCAGGGGCCATCTAATTGCTGGTGGAATGAAAGAGGGGCTGCTATCTCTTGAAGATCAAAAACAAGATGAAATGATGTTCATGGAATTGGCGTTGCGTGTTAGAATGAGACATGAGTTTGATGCGGAATTTGGCGAAGTTCATTTCTCCTTGTCTTATAGAGACAAGATAATTGTAATGAGTTTTCCCTTAAATAATGATGATGTTTTACTGGTATCTTGTGAAAAAGAAACTGATTTTGGAAAATTACCCTTTACGATTCTCGAAATTATCAAATCTCTAAAAAAATCACATATGAAGACTTTCTAAACATAACAACTTAATTCTACGTTTTATCTCTTGATTGTGACTTTGGTGCAATATGTTATCTGGGATGAAATTGATTCTCTGGCTGAAATGCTTTCCAATCGCATCTCAAAATCCTCTAGAATTTTTTCAAGCATAAGTACATTGAGTAGAGGAGGGCTTGTTCCATCTCGTTTGTTGGCAGATCATTTAGGAATTGAAAAAATTGTTGTTGATCCAGATAAAATTTCATCTGATTCCCTGGTTGTTGATGATATCTACGATACTGGGGACACCTTTGAAAAAATTAAATCCAAAACAGATGATCCTGCAAAATTATATTTTGTTACGTTATTTGCTAGACGTGGAAAATCATATCCTTCACAATTAATCTATGGGGAAAAAACAAATGATGGTGGGTATGTGGTATTTCCTTGGGATAGACTGGAATTTGAAAGATTGCAAAAATAATTTCTTATATTTTACTCATTGAGCATTTTTCTGAGTCCTGAGCATCTATTTCTAATAGTTACTTCGGTGACTCCTGATGCAATTGAGATGTCTTTTTGTGATTTGACTTCTCCCGTACTGATACATGCAAGATAAAGTGCTGCTGCTGCAATTCCCATAGGATCTTTTCCTGCGACCATCCCTGCGTCTTTGGCTTGATTCAAAATTGCAATTGCTTTGCGTTTGCTTTTCTCACTTAATTCTGCAATGCTGGCAATTCTAGAGACTCCTTTTACAGGATCTACAACTGGCATCTTTAATTCTAATTCTCTAAAAATTAACCTATAACATCTTGCAACATCTTTTCTTCTAATGTTGATTCCTTTTGCAATGTCATCAAGTGTTCTAGGTGTTTCTGTATTTCTACATGATGCATAAAGACATGCTGCGACCAGTCCTTGAATTGATCTTCCTCGAACTAGTTTTTTCTCCATGGCTTTTCTGTAAATGTAAGCTGCCTTCTCAATTACTGCATCAGTTAAAGCAAGTTTATCTTTTAGTTTGTCCATCTCGTTTAGTGCTTGTCTCAAATTTCTATCTGCAGAAGAATGTGCTTGACTTCTACTGTCCCAAGTCCTTAATCTTTCAATTGAACTTTTGACACTTGCAGATAGTGGTTTGCCTGTTGCATCTTTGTTTGCAGCACCAATTACTGTTGATAAACCCATGTCGTGCATTGTTAGAGATGTACCTGCACCTGTTCTTGCTTTGTTTCCTTCATCATTTGAGAAAGATCGCCATTCTGCACCAGTGTCTGCGATTTTATCTGAAACAACTAAGCCACATTTACTACAAAATAATTCTCCAGTATCTTGATCTGTAACAATTTTTTTATCACCACATGACGGACATTTTGGCCCTGTCATCATTGGATTTTTAAGCATGATACTAGTGATAATGAAAATAGCTTTTTATCCGTTTTACATACTATCTGCAGGTTAATTGTGTGTAGGTCAAGCTAACCTTCGTTCTAATTTTCTAGAATGTGATCTCACTTTTTTGAATTTAACTTAGGCAGTATGTGTATGATGTACTAAATTATGGATACATGATGTCATTTGCATTTTCAACATGTTTCCATCCTGATGAATGACCTAGTTCATGTTTCATAATTGTCGCAACACTATTGACGTCATACAGTTGAAAACTTGCACCACAATTATAATCTCCTAGCGTGACTTCTACCATCCCTTTTCCAGGGTGTGCATGACCTGACACGCCTTCGCCAATGTCTCTCAACTCCCATGTCATCCGAATATTAGCTTCCTGTTTTAGATTTGCAATTTCAAATTTTGCTCTTGTCCTTTTCTTCTCTATTGGCACTCCTATTAGTTCCCAAAATTTGAGAGTTTCTAAAGGACTAACGTGGTATAATGGTAATGCTTGTTTTTGATGAGACACTCTTTACTCTGAGTTTCTAAGAAAATCTTTAATTGATTAACGATTATGTGTTTTAGTATTGACAAATATCGGTGCTGGTGAAATCATTTATGATTTACGTAAAAAGATTCAAGAAATTCAAACGACCTTGGATCAACTAGGTGAGCCTGCAACTAACCTGTCTGAGATGATTGAATCATCTAACCTAATTCGCTCAAATGAGTACCTCTCAAAAGCAAATGAAAAGAAATCTGAATTGCTCGTCGTTTACCGGCAATATTCTACTGCACTTGAAGAACTGTTGTCTTCTGTTTTTGATATACAAAAAGATCTTAAAGATATCTTAAAAGAACAGTCCACACTGATCTCTGATTCCCCTAAAAAAACCACAAAATCTAAAGCAAAACCCAAGAAAAAATAACCCTATTTTGATAAATGCACAATATCGCCAGCAATGACTTTGTGAGTTTTGCTGTTCTCTGATACGATTAGTGCCCCATCCTCATCAATTTTCATTGCTTTTCCTTTGATTTTTCCATCCGCTGTTTCCAATTCAACATTCTTCCCTATGGTTGATGACCTCAGAGTCCATTCAGAAATTATTTTTTTAGTTTGCTTTGTGTTCAATAAATTGTAAATTCTTTCTAATTCTACTAAAAATGATTGAACTAATTGCAATGGTTTAATTTTTTGTTTTTTTCCATTTAACGACGCAACTCCGTAAAAATTGGGGGTCCCCTTTAGTGACTTTTCTATCTGTTTTACATCTACATCAAAATTAATCCCTGTGCCTAAAACCAAGTTCTCAATTTTGTTTGACTCTAATGATGCGTCAACTAACATTCCCGCAATCTTTTTCCCCTTCATTGTCAGGTCATTAGGCCACTTTAATTCTGGTTTGATTGAAAATGTCTTCTCTATTGCAATTGACAGTGCAAGTGCTGATGCGATTGGAAACAATGTTGTTATTCCAATATCAAATTTTGGTCGAAGCATGATTGAAATCCAAATTCCTCCTTTGGGCGATATCCATTTTCTGCCGGACCTTCCGCGACCGCCAGTTTGTTTTGATGCAACTATTAC
>JBOEHF010000187.1:0-3565 GCA_050633805.1 Candidatus Nitrosopumilus sp. | reverse complement strand
CAAAAATAGACATAAAGAAACAACCTCAGACGACGCATAACAGCTGAAAAACAACCACTGGACTTTATCTCATAACTTGTTCTTGTTCATTTTGTAAGCTTGTGGTACGACTACCGTAAATGCACCTGCAAGCAATTCCAATGGGACTGAAAGAAATGTTGAATATTGATAGAACACGATTCCTACAGTTTCGGCAGTCAAAATGCACGCGCTTTCTGCAGTTACTAGTATGTAGAGACTTGATTTCAAAATTGGTTTGATGTTCTTTTGTTTATGCAGTTTTGTAATTTTTTTACATCCTTCAAAAAAATTCTTGAAAGTTCTTTGAAGATTGATGATGAATCCTTTGTGAGCATTTTGTCCCAGGACAGAGCAGGCCCAAATTTTCCTCAATTTCTGCTGCAGAGATGTACAATACCTCTATCCAAAGTGCAGCAGCATAGAGTCTTTTGACATTTTTGAAGAATTGAAAAATACTGGGAGATTTCGTACGGAATTATTTTTATCAGATTGTACATTATCGTTGCAAGTTCCTTCCAAACAGCAATCATCATCTTTAACTGTCAAGTTTGCATTTTTTCCAAAATGTTTTTTCTTGTCTTTGCGAGATCCCATATGAATAGAAACACAACAACATTCATCGTCATTTGTACAAAATACACAATATGTGGAATTGCTTACAGTGTTACAATTTTGAGGAACACACAAGCATTCAGCACATTTCATTAATGTTCGATGATACTTTATCTGAATATTGACAATTTCCCTATCTGCACTCTTTAGTCTGATTGTATAATTCTAATAAAAAATATCAACTATTTTACTATGGTTACAGGTGCCTTTGCCTTGTGTAAGACAAAGTTTGACGTGCTTCCAAAGAACAATTCCTTTGGAAATCCCATTCCTCTTGATCCTATAACAATTTGATCAATCTTGTTTGCAGGATTGTTGGCAAATGTGGTTAAATCAGTACCTGAAGAATGTCCGCCTATGACAATTCCTTTGAATTCTACTTTGTTTTTCTCTGCTTTTTTCTGTGCAACATGCATTATTACCTGTACTTCATTTGTCCATTTTTTCTCTGGAAGTATGGGGGCACGAACTGCAGAGAACGCACTAAAACTTGTATCGCTATGGACCAACTATCTTGCATCATTAAAAACACAGAATTTTGATTTTATCTTTTCATTTTGAATGATTTGGAAAATTCAACCTAAAACAAAACACAATAAAATAAAAAAGAAATTAATTTGTTGGATTCATTGCCGCTGCACGTTCTTTGAGTTTTTGGTCTATTGGTGCAATTATGTATTCATCTGGTTCAAAATCACATGGTCCAACATTGATTGCATGTCCGTCAAGAGTCTCCACTATGCAGCCTTCGTCCGTGTTTGCGATTATTTTTACTCGTTCTTCAATCTGTTCAGGTGCGGTATAGAACATCAAATATGCAAATAAAGAGATTGCAACTGCTAAAATCACCCCTCCTACAAGTAGCATGGATTTTGTGTTGCTTTTTGTCGTAGATGACATTAAAATAGAATTTTTCGGAATTGAATTAAAAGATATGGGACATTTTCTCACTATGGGTTTCACGAGTGAAAATCATCTTTTCGCATAAAATATTCAGTTTAGAGAAGAGCCGTTTTTTGGAAGTGGAAAATAAATCGATCTAGACATATCTCCCAACATATTGTTCAGGCGTTGGGACGGAGCGGCGAAAATTAAGTGCCTGAAAGAGTTCCCTAACAAGTTCCTGAAAATAACGCCTACAAGCAAAGTCAACCCATGACAAGAAAAAAACAAGAATACTGGGAATGAAATTTTTAGATTTTATTACACTCTAATTGTTTTGTCATCAGAACCTGGATCTATCTTGCCGTCAGTAAGTGCAGTTGAACTTCATACTGTGCCTTTGTGTTCTTCAAGCACATGAAGAAGACTGTCGCTCTCAGGGTCCCACAATCTTAAAACTGTGAAATGTTAGGTTAGTTATCCTTGTGGTTCCATCATGTGCTTCTGCCTGCAACATTCCCAAAACCATGATTGCCGTAACTATAAGATGCATGACAGCATTATTTTCAACACTGGAAATAAAATGAATATTGTTGATAAGTTGCGTTATGTAATTGATTGAGCAGATAAAGTTACCATAACAAGTACTATGTGGATTGAAAAGTTAGTACATTGGAACAACAAAAGAGAAGATGGGTGGTTAGCTTACCACCACCACACCTTTCATCCAAGGATGCAATGTGCAGTAATAGTTGTACTCTCCAGAATCATCAAAGGTATAGTCCCATTTGGCACCTGCCTGAATGAATCCTGAATCAAAGGATTCGGATTCCGTCTCAGTTACCGTGTGTACTACGATGTCATCGTTGGTCCAAGTGATTGTAGTACCGGATTCTACTTTGACTGCAATTGGTGCATATGACTCTATAATCTCTGGATTCCAAGAGTCCTTTACGATTGAGACCTTGTCTGCAGATACTGCATCATGTGTTGAAATAGCTTCTGCAGAACCCAAGTCATCATATGTTATGATTTGTGGATCCTCCAGTTGATACAGCAGCTCTTCTTGCCATGGGATCATCGACTTGCTTCCCTGCATGTTGCTGGGTTGCTCTGACATCTTTAGCACAGAGTCATCCTTCAACACATCGAGTATTGCCATGGAACCGCGCTCTTCTTGTATTCCATGAACATGGAACAGGTATCTACCTGCTTCTGCCCAACTTGTCTCAATAATTGCAGTATCCCCGTTTCCAACCAGGTGGGTCTGCGCATAGTGCGGCTCATTCCATAAAATTCCCGAAGGCCAGACCTTGAAGATAGTGCTGTGTATGTGGAACGGTGATTGCAATACTCCACCTATTCCCATCACGTAAAATCTTGCAGTCTCACCTTCTACAACTTGAATTGGGTTGTCCATGTACTGGTTTGCATATCCGTTAATGGGATAGAATCTTGTGAATGTCGCAAGGGGATCCTCTGGATCAAACTCACTTAGCACAAACAAGTATTCTCTAGCAGGTTCCATGTCGTGGTGTACAGGATCTATTATCATTGCACCAAACATTCCCATTCTCACATGTTCTGTTGTTGGAAACGCGTGACAATGGTACATGAAGAGTCCGGCTTCCTGTGCCTTGAAGGAATACGTGTATTCTTCACCAGGGTTTATCATTGGGAATACGCCGTCATTTACAGAGTTGTGAGTCCCATGAAAGTGAATGGTATGTGCATAGGGGGTATCATTTACAAATTTTACCTCAACCTCATCTCCCTCATCAAATCTCAATGTGGGTGCAGGAACCGTTCCGTTGTAGGTCCAGACTGTGGCCTTTACTCCCTTTGAAACTTCTATTTCTGCATCTTGTGCAATCAGTGTGTAGTTTCGTTTTTGAGGGTTAGGATTTTCAGTTCTTGGATAGATGTCGTCAATAGAAATTCCGGCAGTCTTTATTTGCGGTTCTTCTGCCTGAACGATGATGTCTGAATCCACCATTTCTGCAAAATAGATTGCAGTAGCCCCAATACCAATTATTACGCCTATCACGAT
>JBOEHF010000186.1:0-6686 GCA_050633805.1 Candidatus Nitrosopumilus sp. | reverse complement strand
GGGGAGTCATCAAATGCTTCAACAATTTCTTGTCGCGGGGAGTCATCAAATGCTTCAACAATTTCTTGTGGCGGAGAGGAATTTAATTTTGATTCCAGATAAATTGAATCTGAACGATAAAGGGGTTTGTCATTTGAGACTGCATCATAGATGAATTGTAATCGTCCCAAGTCGCCATTGCCCGAATCAATCAATTCTTTGATTTTTGGGAGCAAAGTGTTTTCTTCTTGAGGCTCATCTTTGACTGAAAACGAAGAGTCTAATTTTTTTTCAAGATAGATTTTATCTGAATGGTATAAAGGTAGATTATTTTTCAAAAATTCCAAAATATGATATAATCTACCAGCATCTCCATGCCCTTCGTTGATCAGGGCATCAACTTTTGCAATTGTTTCTGATAAAGATAGTTGTTGTAATTCAGACATTTCTTCTGGTTAATTTTGATTGAATCTAGTAAAAATAACTTTTTAAAATTAATTCACCCAAAAATGAATTTTAAATGATTAATACAAAAAACATGATCGTAGATTAAATGGATATTTTATGACCATTTATGAATAAAATTTGATTTTAGATTTTTGACTCAAAATCACTATAGATACGATAGAGAATACAAGTATCATCATGGCCACAGATCCAAATTCAGGAATAACATGAGTTCCCATGATTTTGACCTCCTTTGAATCAGGTAAAATTGGAATAATTAATTTAGTTCCAGTAGTGGTTTCTTCAACTTCAAAATCAAACATCTCACCATCAACCCAAACAGTATTTGGATTCTCAATCCATTCGGGGGGCAGGATGATTATCAACTCTTCATTTTGAGTTTCCCCAGAAATTGTAAATGTCAGAGTTTTTTCGTCAGGATTTACATGTACAGCATTTTGAAGGCTTGTATCCAAAATGTATTTTATCTTAAACCCCAACCCATTATCAGTAAACCCAGATGCAACTTTATCAATAGTTTGAACACTTCCCGGATTTTTAGTTACATGTACAACACCATTCATCCAAGGATGCAATGTGCAATAATAGTAAAAATCGCCTTGTTCGTTAAATTGTCTTGTATATGATTTTCCCGCGGTAAAGAAACCACTATCAAATAATCCATCCTCATCATCCTGACCAGGTTCCCGTTCACCTGTGGAATTGATTGAGGTAATAGTGTGAAATGCAGTATCAGCGTTATACCAAGTTACTGAATCACCAGGATATATTGTGATTATACCAGTGGTCACGCCTGTGTTTTTTTCAGACCAAAAGAATGGAGCTCCGGGGTCGGATGCACCGCTAGGAATTTTTATCTCATGTTCTGTTTGAGCAAAGATTTCAACAGAAATAGGAATCAAAACTAAAAATGCCAATGCTGAAAAAACAAACAAATTGTTCATACTGATCTGAATTTCAATTTAATTAAAAGAGTTTGCTCTGTTCACAATACAAAACAATCAATTCAATAAAATTTGAGACCGTGTCAGGCACAAATTAAGATACTTTCTCAACTAGTTTAATAATTTTCCAAGTGTTTTATTTATAATACTTGAAAGGCTAACAGAAACGGAGTTTTTATTGATTCATGTGATTGCATATATCGTAGTTTTTTGAGAAGATTTAGCATATTACCACTGTAACTCTTTTTGCCATGTTATTTCAAAATTTTTTTCTGTTTCTATTTATCTGCATGTTTTATGAATGCAATTTTACATCTTTCACAAGCATAAACAATCAAAATAATTTTTAAGATCACAGCATGGGAGTGTTTGTTCAAATGAACAAACATTTTTCAGAGTATTATCAGTCCAGTTATTTATTAATTAGAAAAAAATTATCTAGATATGAGAATAGGCATAGCAATTGCAATTACAGGTTTAGCCATGTTCTCTACAGGTCTAGTAATGTTTTATCTAATTGAACTAGGTCAAACAGATCCAATACTTCGATTTATCAAAAATACTGGAACTTTTGTAGGCATTAGCGGTATGGGAGTATTTCTAGCAGGTGTCCTGCTATACCTCATAAACAAAAACGAACCACAGTTAAAAGAACACACAGATGTTTAAGCTTGAAATAGATTTTTTTTGAATTCCTCTACTGCGATAACGAATTTGCAACTCTTACAAAACAAGACTTCTTTGTTCGATAATGATTTGATCTCAGTAGGGATTTTACCACAGTACAATGAATCAATTAGGCATTGAGGGCAATTAGCAGTAAGTTTTTTCATCCCAAGTTCATTTGTCATATTCATGATTATCTGTGAATTTTCCAATATATTAGAAACAAGTAGAATTCATACTAGTGCCAAACAGGTAACCAAATTATAATAGATCATAAAGAAAAGCATGAGAGATGGCTGGAAAAATTTGGATCGGAGGAATCTATGTTAAAAACGAAGGAGGATATGAAATAATTTTAAAATCGTTAAATCATTACAAAAACAGATTAAAAACCCTTAACGAAAGTCCGGAGTTAAAAGAGGCAGCAGCAATGTTTGCATCAGTATTAAATCAGCAAGCAATGAAAACGGTTCCAAAAATAAATGAAGTCATAGAAAAAATCCACAAAAGTCTTGAAGAGGCTCAAGCTATGAACGAGCTTGAAGGGGAGAGACAATTTTTAGAAAAAGCATTAACATGTTATGAATCAGATATTCACAAAGCTGAAGATACAGGTCACGAATATTTTGTTAAATTAGTAGGAGACATGGAAGAAGCAAGAAATGATTTGGGAATTATAAAGACTGCATTAGAGAAAATTAATGATTTTTCAGAGTAATTTTACAGTCCTTGCAAATACCAATCAAAATAGGGCAATAGAGCCTTGCATTGTTTCTTTTTTTCTGATTCATCAGAAGAATCTTGGATTTTCTGTATTTTACCTTGAAGATATTCTGAAATTAGTTCACTTTTAAAAAAAGGCTTGATCTGATTCAGAGTATCAAATATTTTTTCAGGAGGAGTATTTTCAAAATCTTTTAAAATTATTCTTATTTCTTTTTCTAAATTCATATGAATTTTCCTAGTAAAGCCCATTATTATTTGATAGAGTTAGAGGACATCCTCATCATCCCAAGTTAAACGAAATTTTCCAGTAACTCTGAACATATGGATTTTTCCACCCTCCTTGAATTTGAGTTTGTATGATTTGTGAGAAACATCTTCAACTTCCAAACTAACTCCAGATTTGGTTGTTTGAAAAACTATAGGATTGTTAGAAATTTGCTTCCAATCTTCATCTTCAAAATCCATGTAAAATTTTGTATATAGTAAACCCACAATTCCATCATAAACAACCCTGAATAAATAACTAGATGAAATCCTATTTATCCAATGAAATTGCAGGTGAGAGGATTCCTAAATTACCCACAATTGTAGGGAAGATGATCTCAAAGTCTCTGTCTTTACGAACAATCTCAAAAATATGATTGATCAATTGTTGAATAGTCAGGTGCTCATCATGGTATAATGTCTTTTTTGGATTTTTTGCAGAATCCAAAAGAGTGAAACCGTTATCAACCAGCATTAGATTTCTTAGCAAGGAGTTTGCCAACTTGATTTTTTCATCAACGTCTTTGTGAGGGTAATCAGCACCTAGTTTCTTTATTTTTAGTTTTAAATCACGATATGTATTGTTTGTATTTCTCTCAATTCTATGATGTAGTCTTTCTTCATAATTTTCAGTTGGAACATAAAATTTCATGTTTCGTTTATTATTTACAATAATTATCTCTTTTTCAAGTAAAGAATCACGTGTTTTTTCAAATGTTGTTTTTGCCATATATTCTGGAACAATTTGTTTTAACAGAGCATTATGATGAAGATTTGGATTATTTTTTATTATTTCAAATACAACACGTTCTCGCTCATATGTCTCGGAATTAGGCTCATACTGACTCATTATTACTAGGTCGACCTATCTAATACAGGTTGCTATTAATTAGTTTTGGAACACGGATTTAGGAGCAAGCAAGGTTGGAAATAATCAAGAATCATATTCGGCCATTCGTTAAGATTCTTGCTTACATCTTCTGCAAATTCTTGTTTTAGTTTGTCTTCTTCAGCAAGTTTTTTTTGAAGTGTTTTTCCCAACAATCTTTTATCAGCAGAATCATATTGCATATGATCAAGTTGGAAATTATTTCTTCTAAACAACGAATTGAAAAATAAAGATAGTAATTTTAGAATTTAAACTCAAAAACAATCAACATGAAAGGTATTTTCAAACACTACAATTGGAGCCTAGATCAATCCAATCAAACACAGTTCAAAAAAAGTACACTGATGAATTGTCCATCGGGCTTAAATACAAATTTTGAAAAACAAATCACCTAACACACCATGAGGTTTGATGAGCAATCATCAAATTTTCATGAATTTTCAGTAAACCCCAGAAGAAAAAAGAGAAAGCAATCACACTATTTTGTTTGTGTGAAAGGGGTTATCCAGGTCTGGACAATATTTTTGTTTAATTCAGCAAAAGCATTTACGTTGTCGTTAAATGTTTTGAAATTTTGAACAGTTGCACCAATGGCAGTTTGTACCAATTGGTTGTTTAATGTATTTGCTTGAACAAATTGCTTGTTAGTATCAACAATTGCAGTTTTTGCAGAGTCTGGAATTTCAGTATTGATTCCAGATTTTTTTGCAAATTCTTGTTGCATTGATACTGCAGCGTCAATTGTTTTTTGACAAGTTTTCATACATTCGTTTTGCAATTCTGTTGCAGATTGAAAATATTGTGGGGTTAGTTTTGAAACATTTTCAAAGTATTTCTGAACATTTTGCTTGTATATTGCAAATGCGTCGCTGTTTTGAGATTGGGTACTCATAATCTGGCCATGTACAGCTTGTATATATACTATTGGTAATGAATGGTAATGACTGGCAAATAATGGTAAATAATGAGAGATTCTGATTACTTTGGATACGATTTGGTTTGTTCAGATGCACAAACATTTTGAATAAAATGAACATTTCAGATTTACCCATGTTATCAGTTGTGAAGGATCATTTTTTGTTGCTTCTTTAATTTGAGATTACGCCAGAGACAAACTTGAAAATGATGACAAGTTTGAACTTGAAGAAAAAGACCCTGACGAGAGATACGACAACAGACATGATGGCGATTATATCGATAATAATGCCTGTGAAGGGATAGAAAATAAAAATCAGTTTCCAGGAGTTGTAACTTTTAGATTTTGAGAATTATTCTCAAGAATATCTAGTGACTCTATCATCATGCCTTGGTCAGTAAATTTATCTAAAGTGGTGATCAGATTTCCGGTCTTAAAATCAACTACTGAAATTGTTCCTGCATTAATTCCTTCTAGATTAAGCAAGTTATTTTGAACAAACATGTACTGATTATCAGGGCTGAACAAAATATGATGTGCTCCGTGCTCTGCAGGCAATGTTCTAAGCAGCTTAGGTTGTTTTGGATCCTCTAAACTATATTCATTTACCACTCCAGGCGTTGCAAAGCTCACATACATGTTTCCATTCGGTCCAAACGTTATGTCAAGGGGCATATTTTGATCCCGGGTTTTTCCATCATCAACTAGTTTTGCATCAAATGTTTTTGTTTCTTCATTCCAGTCTAGAACCCAAATTGTTCCATCCAACATTCCGGATACATAAGCAACGTGTTGTTTTGGATGAAACTGTACTTCCACTGGAGAGCTAGGTGTATTTTCATCTTGCAATAGTTCAATATTGGGCAATACTTTTCCTGTACTGTATTCTATAATAGATACCGTAGTTCCAGGATCTTCAAGTGCCGGTGAAACTGTTTCTGTGACTATCATTCTATCAATTGTTTCATCTGCTGAAATTCCATGTGGGTATTTGACAAATGCATCAGGATTTTGTGTCTTATCTGACAAAATTTCACCAATTTTCCTGTCTGTATTCCCATCAAAGATAATTATTTTATCCGAACCCATGCATGTGAGATAGAACCTATCTCCATTTTTACTGAAGTACATGTCTTCACCAACAATACAGGATCCTGTGTCTATTGGAGAAATGTCAAAAATTGTGTTCTCATGGAGGTTGACTCGATAAAGTCTTTCACCTTCCAAGGCTGTATTGTATATCTTGGAGCCTGCTTGATTGTAAAATGGATGATGCAACAACACATCTTTTCCAACTGGTACGTCTTGTATAATATCTCCAAAAGTATCCGAGTCTGGATTGATATCAATTATAGCCAATCCATCTTCTTCTCTAATTTCACCAATTGCCCTGTAATTGATTAAAGCGGTAATTGGTTCTTTATTTATAGGCGAATCTTGAATATTGGTTTCTGATGAATCTGTACTAAAAGATAATCCAATTACAAAGATTGCAGCAATAATTATTCCTGTTCCAATACTTGCAGTTATTTTTTTACGCATTAAATTTAATTTTTTATTGATAGTAATAAACTAAATTCTTGATACTTTTTACCCTAAAGTTGTCATCCAAGAACGATTAAGGCATTACACGTATTCAAATATAAAAAAAAATAAAAAAGAAAAGAATTTCTTTTCTAGTTGTCCATCTTTTCTAACATTTGTACTACGTTCTCAAATTCGATGAGTGGTACGATTTTGACTTCATTGAAGCTTGCGACTCCGCCTTCCATTGCCAATTTCTGAATAAGATGAGGATCCTCTGCGTCAACTATCCACAAAAATGTGTGTTCTA
>JBOEHF010000185.1:0-6969 GCA_050633805.1 Candidatus Nitrosopumilus sp. | reverse complement strand
AATACTTGTATTCCTTATCGCCATCTGAAACATCATAGTTACATACTGCGGGACCAGTACAGAAAAGACTGATGGGGTCAGAATGTCACTAGGTTTGGTAGCAAAAACAATTCATGAGATAAATCCAAACCATAGAATTACAAAGACCAACATTAAGGAATTCTTGTTTGCAGATCAGAAGAAAATGTCAACAATATAACAATATTACCACTAGAATAAAATATGGCCACTAGTTAAATATGATAATGCACAACAAACTATGAAAGGTTTGGTTGTCGCCTGGAAACAACAGTTTCAGGTCTTAAACTAATGCTGAGACCAAAATCGCCCTACCTGCATTGGAATCAGAGCAAAACTGTCGCCAGAATACTCTAGTTTCTGGCCTTAAGTTTTGAAAACCTTTTTCTATTTTTTCATTTTGATTCATGTCTTTTGATAGTAAAAAACCCAGCAGAAGCTGGGTTGTTGTATCTAGGGTTTTCACATTCGGGAGGAATGTGTAATTTAAGTAGTGTTTCATTTTATAAAAAACCTCTCAAGAATTTTTGTTAGTTGCCACTAGGTTCTCCATTTCATTTTTTACTTGTCATTGAATTATTTTGGTGCCAACACTAAACACCAGAATTTGTCTTATAGGAACTTCCTTCCTTTTTGATTTGTCATTCTCAACTTCTATAGACAGGTGAACGATTAAAGAACACGGTAATGAAATCATGCATCCGATCTAAGGGGACGAATAGATTACCGGGGGAACAGGTTCTCCCATAGGATGAATTTCCGTTTTTAATTGAATATGTCCCAATTCCTCATGATCAATTTCTAAAACTACGGGATGGATAGCCCAGCCATATTTTGGTTCATTTGGAAAGAGAACAATTTCAATGAATTCCGAATCGGAAAATGTTTTTTGGAATGTTTCATCCATGCCAAGGATTTCCAAGACTACTGCAGTGGTTTTATCAGAGCTGTCAAAATATGAAACTTCCACATAGCCCGTATCATAATAAACTGCTTCAACATCAAATGTTTGACGAAGAATGTCTTTGTCATCAGATGCACCGCCAGTTAAGAATATGATTGCAATAATGGTAAAAACCCCAAGAAAGATTGGCGGTCCAAGTTTTTTAGCCATCTTTGAACTCTTTTCTCATAAGTCTAAGGAATTTTGAGTTTATTCGTATTCTTTCAAGGGTTTGTGATTGGGTTCGTTCAGTGCCAGGGGTAGGATTCTTCTTGAAGAAAGTTTTAATTTCTTTTTCCATTGAATCGTCAGCCACAGAGGTTATACTTGCAACAATTCGGTTAAAGAGAGGATTGCCATGACCAACCTTTTTGTTGAGTTTTTTCCAGTTTTTCTTTAGCCAAGGCCACAGTACTTTATCCCCATAAGGATTTGCGGCAACTTTCATGATAGGCATTTGCATGTTTTGCGAGCGTACATGGGATGTTTGTGAGAAGTCAAGGGATTTGACAAGCAATTTTTTGTCTTTGAATCCACACAGAGCACCCAGGAATCGTAGTTTCTCCTCCATGGTTTTTGCATTTTTGTATAGTTTGGTTAGTTCCCCATGGGTTTTTGCATTGCCATTCCATGCAGCAATTGAGCAGATGGGCTCTATCAAATCAGGGGAAACAGTGCCAGAAGATTTTAAGAATTTTTTATATCTTCTAAGGGCTTCCTCAGTGACGTCGTCATCATTCATTTTACCCAATACGGAGATTGCAAATGCACGAAGTAGTGCATCTGTGTGTTTATCGGATTTTTGTGGTTCCCAACCCAAGTTAGACAAAATTTTTCTAAAGTAATTTATGGCATATCCACGAATCTCTTCAGCAAACGGTTCATCGAATGCACGGAAATACAACGAAGCCAAATTATGTGCAACATTTACAGATGCAAGATAACTTTCTTCTTCAAAATACGCATCTGAAAAATCAAGATAATTCCTCACTTGTTCATCACCAGAAACACATAATGAAAACAAGTCATTTTGAATTGCCCACCTATCAATTGGGGGAATTCTTTTTTCATCAACTAGCATTTTCAGATCAAGCAGAATCCCTTCGTCATATTTTACACGATAGAATCCCTTTCGCCCATAGTTTGCAACAAAACCCAGGGTGTTCTTTGGAAGTTTGACTGACATTGATTTTTTTGTAAATAATTTCTTAGAAATTTCCGATTCCAAACCTAATGACAGTGGAATTGACCACAAACCTTTGTTGAATTTTTTATCAGGTTCAAGCAGGTATCTTTTTTGTTTTAATTTCAATCTAGTTCCATCTTGATTAATTTCTACCAGTGGGAAACCAGGCTGTTTTAGCCAAGTATTAACCATAGAAGAAACAGGCATTTTTGATGCATTTCCTATTGCATTCCACAGATCTTGTCCCTGTGCATTTTGGTATTTGAAATCAGACAGATATTTTTTCAAGCCTTTTTGGAAATTGGGCTCACCGACGTAGTTTTCAAGCATTCTAAGTATGCATCCGCCTTTATCATAAGAAATCGCATCAAAAATTTCTCGAATTTCAGCAGGGGAATTTACTTTAACGTCAATAGGATGGGTTGTTTTAAGAGAATCAAGGCCCATTGCAACATTCATTGCATCTTCAACAAACTGATTCCACAGATCCCATTCAGGATAAAATTTGTCAACAAACTTTGTAGCCATAAAAGTGGCAAAACTCTCATTTAGCCACAGATCATTCCACCATTTCATTGTGACAAGATTGCCAAACCACTGATGTGCAATTTCATGCGAGATAACTTCTGCGATGAATTGTTTGGTCCTAGTAGATGACGTTTTAGGATCATATAGTAAAATGGTCTCTCTGAAAGTTATTGCCCCCCAGTTCTCCATTGCACCAGCTGCAAAATCAGGAACTGCAATCAAGTCAAGTTTAGGCAAAGGGTATTTTATTCCAAAATATTTTTCATAGGATGTCAAAAGTTTCTTTCCCAAGTCAAGTGAGAATTTTCCTTTTGACTTGTTTCCCTTTGTTGTGACAACACGGATTTGAATTTTCCCAACCTTTCCTGTAAGATATTCAAATTCTCCAACTCCAAGATAAATCAAATATGTTGAAACAACCGGAGTTTTAGAAAAATTATAGAGGGTTTTATTTCCCATTTTTTTCTTGGATTTTACCGGCATGTTTGAAATTGCAGTAAATTTGTTGTCTGCAATTATAGAAATATCAAATGTGGCTTTGGCCTCAGGCTCATCCCAGCAAGGAAATGCCCGTCTAGCATCAGCTGCTTCAAATTGTGTAGTTGCAAGATATTTTGTTTTTCCATTTTGAACGTATTGGCTACGATAAAATCCTAGCAACCTATCATTTAAGATCCCTTGAAACTCCAAATCAATGGTAATTTTGCCTTTAATTTTTTCAGATAACTTGATTTGTAACTCTTCTTTCTTTTCATTTAATTTTGGAGTCGATTGGATAATTTTTCCTTTTGACTTGATTTGACATGAAATGATTTTTAGTTCGGCGCAGTTCATGGATATGGAATTTGTTAGTTTTTTGCAATCAGCAGTAATGGATTCAGAACCTTCAAAGGTGAATTTTTTGAGATCAGGTTCAATCGTGAGTTCATAATTTATCGGGATTACGTCCACAAAGGAAGTACTTTGATTACACTTTAAGTAGATTTTCTATTTTATTTCCAAGGATCAGATTTTTCATCCCAAGTAATAGCACTGTATCCTGTTTCATCCAAGGTTTTGCTATTCTTAATTGTGATCAACAGGCATTCATCAGAACAATGGGTCACTTCTGAATTTTTCATGTGTTTACCACAATTTTCACAGTATTGTCCCATATCTCAAATGAACTATCAGCATATTTTGCATCAGTATTACCTCAATTAGTGAAACCGAGCTATTTTATTTTATAATGAAATACGATTATCAAACCTGAGAACAAATTTTCAATCACATATGAATCAGCTTTATATTAAATCAGTTTGGGTGAATGTGTAATTGGACTCTACGGTTAAAAGGCAACAGCATTTTCCAAAAAAAGAAAAAACTCGTAGCATCACATATAGACTTCCAGTGAAGCTAGTCGAAGAAATTGAAACAGAAGCCATGAATAAGAATATCTCACACAATGTCATGGCTAAACAGATTTTAGAGAAATATGTTCAATGGGATAGATTTGCAGAGAAGATTGGAATCATTCCAGTTCCTAAAAAAATTCTTGATCTTTTAGGAATTGACATGACTGCAGAGGAAATCAATGTAATTATCAAGGTCATCAAACCAGTAATCAAAGACACAGTCTTGTTTATCAAAGGGAAATATGATTTGAAGAGATGCATTGAAACATTAGAAGACTATATGCGAGCATCAGGAATGAAATCAGACCACAGAATTGAAGGGGAAATTCATCACTTTATCATTCAGCATGAGTTAGGAAGCAATTGGTCTATCTTTACAGAGCAGCTATTACAAGAAATCTTTAAAGAATTTTTACCAGACATACAAATGAAGTGTCAGACAACTGAGTCAACAGTTATTGCATCAATTGCATTAGGTGGAGATTTCAGCGAACATGAATATTAAATGATGAAGATTAGTTTTTGTTAAAAACCACTTCAACATCAATTTTCCCATCACTAAAACTGGTATTGACTTCTTTGATTTTACTCTTGTACAAAAATAATCTCTTACCTTCTTCTGTGATTACTCCAGAAGTTCTGATCATTTTTGAATCATGTAGTTGTTGAATTCTTCTATAAACGGTGCTTAGGGGAATAACTTTTTCTCTAGACACTTCTATGGCAGATTTTGGAGCATCCATAATCGCCTCTAAAATAGATCTACAATATTTGTCAGAGAGAATTTCAAGAATGGATTCTTTGATTTCTGCTTTTTCAATTTTTAATTGTGTTAGTGTTTGCATAATTTCATTAGGTGATTTTAGGATATAATCAGTCAGCAGACACATGCGTGCATTGCAAGACAAGAAATCATCATGTGATGGATTGTTCTGCTTTCAAACCCTTGTATCTATTTCTAATTGTAACTTCAGTTACACCTGCAGCTTCTGCAAGATCACGCTGAGTAATCGATACGCCATTCTTGACACATGAAAGGTAAAGGGCTGTTGCAGCAAGTCCCATAGGATCTTTTCCGGCAGATTCTTTTCGGTCCTGTGCTTCTTTGAGAACTTTAACTGCATACCTTTTAGTTTTTTCAGAAATATCCAGTTTGCTGGAAATTCTTGCAATACATTGAATAGAATCAACTACGGGCATTTTCAGTTCCAATTCATGGTGTAATAATCTATAACATCGTGCAATGTCTTTTCGTTTGACATTTGCAGCATCTGCAACATCTTTTAGTGTTCTTGGGGTTTCAGTATCTCTACATGCAGCATACAAAGATGCTGCAATCATTGCAGAGATTGATCTGCCTCTGACTAGTTTTTTTTCTAATGCTTTTCTGTAAATGTAAGCTGCTTTTTCAAGTACATTTGCAGGAATTGCAACTTTGTCTTTTAGTTTGTTTAAATCACTTAGAGCCTGTCTTAGATTTCTATCAACAGGAGCATGAACTTGGCTCCTACTATCCCAGGTTCTTAATCTTTCAATTGTACTTTTCATAGATGTTGAAAGTGGTTTACCAGATGCATCTTTGTTTAATGGATTAATTACAGTAGACAACCCCATATCATGAATCATCAATGATGAAGGAGCACCTGTTCTTGCAGGATCTGCACCACCATCTTTTTGAAACGATCTCCATTCAGGGCCAGACTCTTGAGATTTTTCAGTGATTACATATCCACACTTTTCACAAAACTGTTCACCTGTTACTTCATCAGTTAGTAGAGAATTTTTTCCACATCTAGCACAAGCTTGACTATCCATGTTAATTTTCTACCTCACTAATTGTAAAACCCATACAGTAAGATACTATACCTTCAGACATAATTTAGAAACATTTCTCATCTATAAGAAGGGTGAGTATTTTCATCAAGTGTAAAAATTATGTTTTAGGAATTATGCCCCGACTATGATTTCAGGAGAAGACATACCTCCATAACCAGGATCAATGGTTTGTTTTGGATTCAACGATGTATCATGATGACATTTTTTGTTGCATACAGGACAGAATTTTCTATCAAGTACAATACATTGACAAATATGATTTTTCACATATGCTTGGGCTGCTTGGTTCCATTCACCAGTTCCATTACAATACACGCAAACGTTTGTAGATGAGGAACCTACACCTTTACAAAAGTCACATACATCATCAGTCATATCTTATCTATAATATTGAAGAATTTATCAATATATTTGGAGAGGTAAAAAGAGTAAATCAAATAAACCTTTTAAAATATCCAAAAATACAACTATAATCATGAAACAAAAAGCAGAATCAAGAAGTATCAAAATTTTAGTAGCAAAGTTAGGACTAGATGGTCACGATAGAGGAGCACTAGTTCTATGCAGAGCCTTCAGGGATGCAGGAATGGAAGTTATCTATTCAGGACTTTTTGCCACACCAGATAGAATTGCACAAATTGCAGAAGACGAGGACGTAGATGCAATTGCAATGAGTTTGCTAAATGGTGCACATGGAACACTTTTCCCAAGAGTTGTCAAATCTTTAAAAAAGAAAGGGATCAATGATGTCTTAGTAGTTGGGGGAGGAGTTATTCCGGAAATTGATCATAAAGAGTTAGTAAAATCAGGAGTTGATCATGTGTTTGGTCCAGGAACACCACTACCAACAATAATAGATCATATTACAAGTGGCGTATCTAAATTAAGAAAAATATAAGAAAAAAGATTATTCTGTGGAATCAGGCCACATCATTTTACGCATTTCTTTACCAACTTTTTCAATTTGGTGTTCGTCATATACTTTCATGTGTTTGTCAAATGCATCTTTACCGTTTTTCTGGTATTCAGAAATCCACTCATCGTTGAATGTACCATCTTGAATC
>JBOEHF010000184.1:0-3916 GCA_050633805.1 Candidatus Nitrosopumilus sp. | reverse complement strand
TAGTCGTGATGGTACACTGGAAGGGCCTGATTTAGAATTTTTAGAACAAGCGTGTAGTTTGCCAAATGCTAACATCATTGCAAGTGGAGGGATTTCAAATGTAAGTGATGTTGCAGATGTAAAAGAAAAAAATGCATTTGGAGTAATTCTTGGAAAAGCACTATATGAGAAAAAAATTTCAATTGAGGAGGCAAAAAAACTATCATGACTCTAACTAAAAGAATCATCCCTTGTTTAGATGTAAAAAATGGCAGAGTAGTAAAGGGGTTAAATTTTGAATCAATCAAAGATGCAGGAGATCCAGTCGAATTGGCAGAAAAATACAGCAATGAAGGTGCTGACGAGCTTGTATTTTTGGATATTACCGCATCTGATGAACAGCGAAAAACAATCAAAGAACTAGTAAGAAAAGTTGCATCTGTAATTGATATCCCGTTTACAGTAGGTGGTGGAGTAAAATCTTTAGAGGATGCAAGAAATATTTTACTTAATGGTGCAGACAAAGTTGGAATCAATACTGGTGCAATAAAAAATCCTAAAATTATTACAGAACTAATGAAATTATTTGGACGTCAATGTGTTGTGGTGGCAGTTGATGCAAAAAGAAATTATGATGTTGATAAATCAAAAAATATCTTTTCAGAAAATGGTAAAGAGTTTTGGTTCGAAGTTTTCATTTATGGTGGAAAGCAAGGCACTGGAATTGATGTTGTTGAGTGGGTTAAAGAGGCAGAAAAATTAGGTGCTGGTGAGATTCTTCTTACAAGTATTGACAAAGATGGAACAAAAGATGGATATGATATTTTGCTAACTAGCAAAGTTGTAGACGCCGTATCTATTCCTGTAATTGCCTCAGGAGGATGTGGAAAACCTGACGATATGGTTGAAATTTTCAAGGAATCAAACGTTGATGCTGCACTTGCTGCTTCGATTTTCCACTATGAAACCCATGGAGTAAACGGTGTAAAATCTTACTTGAAAAATAAGGAAATCCCTGTAAGATTATAATACTGATTTTTGTAGTGTGTTACATGGAAAAATCACTTGATGATATTGATTTTGAAAAAAGTGGTGGTCTTGTGCCTGTCATTGTTCAAGACGCAAACACAAAAGATGTTTTGACTTTAGCTTATACCAATAAAGAATCATTGGAACTTGCAAAAAAATCTGGAAAATCATGGTTTTGGAGTCGCTCTCGAAATAAACTATGGATGAAAGGAGAAGAATCTGGAAATACCCAAAAAATTAAAGAAATTCTTGTTGACTGTGATTCAGATGCAGTAATTTATCTTGTAGAACCATCAGGACCTGCGTGTCATACCGGCGAAAAAGTTTGTTTTCATAATAAATTAGAAAAATGAATTAACACACAGGCTGATAATCCTCCTCCTCCCCTGGGAGGATGTTTTCATTTATTTTAAATTTTAAATTTGGATAATCTGTTCCTCTAAAAACAACTCTCCATTCTCCTATGAAATCATCTGCAGAACAATACCCTCTCTTTTTTGAAAGTTGTGGTTCTAAATAATAGTTGAACGCTGAATTATCAGAACCATCAAATGGCATTGTCAAATAAACTTCTTTGTGTGTACTGTTTAGCGGTTTGAAAAATGCAACTTGCCCCTTTTCATCATGCATCAATCCGGCAGTTCTGAAAAAAATTTTCTCTCCTAAAACATATTCACTTCGATCAACCTGAAAGGGCCCCGACGTTATCCATTCCCGTTCTTTTGGAGAATATCCATTCTCTAAATTATTTTTTTCAATTTCATCTAACTTTTCTCGAACTTTTGGAGTAATCTCTTCTGCAGGTTGGAAATCTTCATTCAAAGCATCTTCGACTTTAATTGGAATTGATTCCTGATTTGTTATTGCAACGATTCCAACAATTATTAGAATAATTCCTGCAACAATTGGAATTGCAATATTACCGTTCACAAAATTGTTCTTGATAAAATATCTAAAAACCTTGCTCACAATTGTAATTTCTATAAACCCCTGATTTCCCTATTTTTCCCCTTATGATTACTATTATTCATTATATTTTTTAGTGATAAAATTAAGCAATACTTAACTTGATATTAGGATTTTTTATGTATATTGTTAAAGGTGATAATGATCTTGACTAGAACTTCACTTCAATGCAGAGAATGTAAAAAAGAATACGCTACTGCTTTCAAGTACATCTGCGATGAGTGTTTTGGTCCTCTTGATGTAAAATACAATTTTCCTACGATTACTAAAGATACGTTTGCAAACCGTGAGCATACCTACTGGAGATATTTTGAATTATTACCAGTTGAGCAAAAATCCAACATTGTAAGTATAGGTGCAGGAATGACTCCTCTCATCAAGGCTGAAAACCTTGGAAAAAAATTAGGACTAAACAACCTCTACATAAAAAATGACTCTGTAAATCCAACATTTTCATTCAAAGACAGACCAGCTGGAGTTGCAATATCTAAAGCAAAAGAATTTGGATTGTCTGCAGTTGGATGTGCGTCAACTGGTAATTTGGCATCTGCAACTGCAGCACATGCAGCTAGAGCTGGATTGCCTTGCCATGTATTTGCACCAAGCAATATTGAGATGGCAAAGATTGCACAAGCATTATCCTATGGCGCAAATTACATCGCAGTTGATGGAACATATGATGATGCAAATACCATAGCTGCACAAATTGGTGACAGCAAAGGAATTGGAGTGGTAAATATTAACATGCGTTCTCATTATGTAGAAGGCTCTAAAACATTCTCATTTGAAGTTGCAGAACAACTTGGTTGGCAGGTTCCTGATCAACTAATAGTTCCAGTAGGAAGTGGTGCAATGCTTAATGCAATTTGCAAAGGATTTGAAGAGATGCAAACAGTTTCTCTACTTGATGATGTCTCTAACATGCATATGATTGCAGCACAACCACATGGATGTGCACCTATAGTTGATGCATTTAAGAAAAATAGCAAAGAAGTGATTCCAGTTGAGCACCCTGACACTGTTGCAAAAAGCTTAGCAATAGGTGATCCTGGCGATGGTAGATATGTTCTCAAACGTTTACAACAATACAATGGATATGCAGAAGAATGCAACAACAAAGAAATTCTTGATGCAATTTTACTATTGGCCCAAACTGAGGGGATATTTACAGAACCAGCTGGCGGTGTTTCAATATCTGTACTACAAAAAATGATTGAACAGGGAAAAATTGATGCAAATGACAAAGTAGTATGTTATGTCACTGGCAATGGTTTGAAGGCAACTGAATCTATCATGGAGGTTTTGAAAAAACCTGCTGTAATGAAGGCAGATGTAGGCGAAATATCGGCGGTAGTAAACTAATGGCAAATATCACATTTACAATTCCTTCTGTGCTTAATTCGGGTGGAGGGGAGAAGAAAGTCGATATCTCTGCTGATTCTCTAACTGATGCATTTGCAAAAATATCTGATATTATGGGTGATGATTTTAAGCGTCGTGTACTTGAAGGTGATGGAACCCCACGCTCACTGATTAACATCTACATTAACGGAAAGAATGCAAAATTTTCTGACGGAATGCAAACTACTCTGAAAGACGGTGATGAAGTTTATATCTTGCCAGCAGTTGCAGGTGGCTCAGAAGAACTGTCTCCCAAAGAACTAGACAAATTTTCCAGACAAGTAATGTTAGAAGAAATTGGATATGGTGGACAATTAAAATTAAAGAATGCCAAAGTTTGTGTTGTAGGAACTGGTGGGTTGGGACATCCAATAATTTCTAGATTAGCTACAATGGGTGTTGGAACTTTACGTATTGTTGATAGAGATGTAATTGAATTGTCAAATCTGCATAGACAAACAATGTTTGATGAAGATGACGTGGGACAAGTCAAGGTAGAAGTGGCCGCAAAAAAATTAAAAAAATTAAATCCGGATTGTAC
>JBOEHF010000183.1:0-2419 GCA_050633805.1 Candidatus Nitrosopumilus sp. | reverse complement strand
AGATAAACATCAAGGGAGAAAACATCGAAACAGACCACATTCAGGCACAAATTACCAGGCTAAACTCAATGGTTTTGAGATGTTTTTGGAGAATTAACACAAAGCAAGCTTCAGATTCTTCGGTCTTTCTCGATAGGCCAAATATCATAGATGATGAAATGTTCAGACTGTCAATTGACGCATTAGGTTCTGAACAAGCGGCTAGTTTTGCAATTAAAGAGCTTCTTCCATTTTTATCATCAGGAGAAATTAAGGAAGCATCAGAAATAATCATAGAAGATTTTGAAAAATTCAAAAAGGAGAAAAATCAATGATCACATCAATTCAATTGGGAGATTTTCTAGCTCATACCGATACAAATCTAGATTTTGATAATGGAGTTACAGTTTTTGTTGGACATAATGGTGCAGGAAAATCAAGTATAATTGATGCAATTACTTTTGCATTATTTGGCCAACATACAAGAAAATCAAACAAAGGGCTCATCAAGCGGGGTTCCAATCAAGGATATGCAAAAATTAGATTTTCAGTTAATGGAAAGCATTACGAAGCTGTAAGAAAGATTGACAGTAAAGGAACGCTATCAGCAACATTCTCAGAAATTGCAGGGGATGAAAAAATAGAAATTGCCGCAGGAGAAAGAAAACAATTCGGAGAATCAATGACACATGAGGTTGAAAAAGCAATTGGTTTAGATTTTGAGAAATTAAAAGTGGCATCAATTGTTCAACAAGGAGAATTAAATGCAATCATTAATGCAAAACCTAAAGAATTCAAAGAATTACTTAATGCAATTATAGGAATTGACAAGCTTGATGTGGCCTCTGAATCAATGAAGATAGTAAATAAAGAATTTCGTCAAAATATCAGAGATAAGATTGGATATGATGATACGCATATAGACATTCTATCAAGAGACTTGGAAAGATATCAAAAAGAAATCGATGAATCTGCACCACAAAAAAATCAATTGCAGACAAAACAAGAAGATCTACAAAAAGAAGTTGAAGAATTGAGAAAAAAAGTTGAAACCGAGGCTCCAAAAATTGATAAAATTAATCAGTTGGAATTGAGAAAAAACGAACTTGTAGAATATGCAAAAGAAGCAATCCATGAAATTCAGCAGGAAATTAATGAAAATGAGCGTAAAATTCAGGATTGTGAAGGATGTTTTGAGGTTGCTGCCCTAAAACAGGGTTTAGAGTCAAAAATTCAGAAAGTAGAGGAGGCAGTAGACGATACATTAAAGAAAATTCAGGAGATGAAGAGTCAAACAGCATCACTGCAAGAAAAACTACTACTTGCATCAAAATTACAATTAAAGGATAATACTTGTCCTGTTTGCGATTCAAGTGTTGAAAAACTAAATCCGTTGTTTCAAGAAGAACATCTAAAAGAAGAACTAGCATTATTGAGAGAACAAATTGTTTCAAAAGAAAAAGAACATCAAATGTATAATCAAAAAAGAAAAGAGTTTGCAGAAAAATTACAGTCTGCAAGAGATGCAGAAGCTACACTTCGAGCACATTCAATAAACTCTAAACAAGAACTAGAGAAAATCCAAGAAGATGTAAAAACAAAAAAACAAAACATAGAAAGAATTCCTGCAACTAATGGAGCAAACTTGATCGAGATATCAGAGATAGATTCCCATGCAAAAACAATTTTTGAGAATATTTCAAGATTAGAATTAGAAACAAAAGGATTCAGTGAACAAGAATTCTTGAATCTAAAAAAATCAGTCAATCAAAAACAAATTGAACTCTCACAAATTGATCAGCAAATAGGTGCAATTTTGGAAAAAATATCCAAAGGAAATGAACAAATCAATATTATTAAAAATGCAATTTCGGAATTGAGTGTTGTTAAAGAGTATGTTACAAGTCTAGATAAAATTCAAAACAACATCTTCAGTAGAGACGGTCCTGTCGCAACCAGCTTAAGATCTTGGGCACTAAATGCAATTTCAGCCAAAGCCTCAGAATATTTGGCATTGCTTAATACAAAAATTCAAAGAATTCAACTTGCTGAAAAAGTTCGAGACATTTCAATAATTTGTCATTCAAAAACTGAAGAGTTGGACTTAGAGTCACTGAGTGGGGGAGAAAAAGTCAGTGTCGCATTAGCCTTGAGATTAGGAATGGCAAGTCTTCTAGGAGCATCAAATCTGAATTTAATGATATTAGATGAGCCTACTACCCATCTTGATGCAGAAAGAAAAAAATCTCTTGTAGGCGTACTATCCCAATTATCAAATATTTCAAATTCAGATACACCGATGCAATTTATCATAATAACACATGATGCTGAAATCTTTGAGGATTCAACAGTTGAACAAATTTACAAATTTGAATCAAGTGAAGAAGGAAGCAAAGTTTCAATGCTATAGCTAAACATAATTCTGATTACCCATTTAGAT
>JBOEHF010000182.1:775-3055 GCA_050633805.1 Candidatus Nitrosopumilus sp. | reverse complement strand
GGAAAACATTACTGGTTTGAAGTTATCTTGGCAGATCCAGTTCATCCACGAGTTGCTCAAGATAAAGAATTGACAAAAAGAATTCCTCACACTGCATAAATTGAAAATTATTTTATTAACGTCTATTGCATTACTTTTCTTATTAACTCCTGCATATGGACAACTACTGTCTGATGCTACAGGTTTAGTTAATCGATTAGATGTCCAAACTGGTGGATACTCCTTTGAGGTAAAAATTGTTTCAAATTTTGATATTTCTAATTTTGAATTTGATGAAGATGAAAAGAAACTAACTCTATACATGAACAGTGGTTTAGAAAATAATTTGGGTGAAGTGATGATCCCTCAAAATCTCATAGGTGGTAATATGACATTTTATCTAAATGATCTGGAATATTTTCCAAATGTAAACACCAATGAAAAAATTTCTTTTCTAATCTTGAATTTTACTGGATCAGGTGAAAATAAATTAGAAATCTTTGGAACTACCTATCTTTCAGGTCTAGGTAAAATTACTGAAACAGTTCCTTCCTCAAATTTAACACCTTCAGTAGCTTATGATGATGAATCAATCTATGTAATTATCCTGACTCTCTTAATCATTGGTGGAATCATTGGCATTGTTATTTTTGCAGCTAAGAGAAGAAAATAAAATAAACAGTTTTTCATACCTCTAATAATTATGGATAATGCAAAAATCGCTCTTGTTGGTGGATTTGTTATTGCTGTGGTCTTATCTGTAATGATTGTTTTAATGAGATAATCTAGTCTTCATTAAGTAATTTTTGAATGACTGCATCAGCATGACCTGATTGACCAAATGAAACATCTCTGAGAATTCCTTTTCTATCTACAATAATCATTGAAGGCGTTCCTTGTAATGCAAATTTCTCAAAAGTTTCGGCTGAAAACTCTTTGGATTTCATGTAACTCTTTACCCGTTCAATGATTTGATTTTTGTATTCTTCTGGTTGGGAATCAAAATCTGGAATTTGTGGATTAATAAATTCCATAATTTTTTCTTGACTGATTTCCCCTGATGTCTTTGTAAGTTTATCCATCCCTAACGGAAATGGAATTTTGTATGGTAATTTGTTACCCTCTTGAAGTTGACCATATGATGAAAGTGCATCTTTGGTCTCTCCGATCACTTCACCAGTTTCTGCAAGCATCTTCAAATTGTCTAATGTGTTTTTATCAAAATCCTCAAATGCTGTAGCCAGACCTAAGACTCTGACTCCTTCATCCTTGTATTTTTCATAGATGTTGATTGCCTCTGGAATTGCATGCATAAAGCATCCTGGACAGTTTACTTGAAAAACTTCTAAAACTACAATGTGATCTTTTTCTTGGTCAAAATTTGTTGGAGCTCCTTGTACCCATTCCGAAACTCCAAAGTTTGGTGCTTTTTCACCTATTTTTACACCCATGGACAATTATTGGATTTTTTCCATTAAATACATACCTCATCTATTTTTTTGATTTTCCCAAGTAACCTAATATATGACACAGAAGGTTCTAAAACAAAATGCAGGCAGTAACTGATGATCGATTAGCCCTTTTTGCGGAAATGGAAAAAAAATATGAGCAAAAAGATACTGAATACTTTGTCTCTCTCTTAGATCATCCTGACTATGTTGTTAGAACCAGAGTTGCTTGTATTTTGGTTGATTTTGGTGGAGAAGACAAAGTTCCCTATATTGCTAAAGTTTTAAAAAATGATGAAAATGAATTGGTTCGCCATGAGGCAGCATTTGCATTAGGTCAAATGAGTTATTCTAGCGCAATTCCTCCATTAACTGATGCCACTCTAAATGATCCAAGTATGTTCGTGCGTCATGAAGCTGCTATTGCTTTAGGTGTTGTTGGTTCCAAGGACGCAAAAGAATCTCTGAAAAAAGCACTAAACGATCCTGAAGAACCAGTAGTAGAATCTGCTGTTGTTGCTTTGTCTAATATTGAATTTATGGAAAAATTAAGTAAGAATGCTGAGTTTGCAAAGTTAACAGGTGGATGAGATGAATTTTTCTTATGGAATTATAGCTGCAGTTGGAATTCTTGCTGCAATATCTATTGGATTTATTTCTGAGAATCCAAATGATGTAATAGAACCAAGAGTAGTTCCTGATGCGAAACCCACTGTCTGTACAATGCAATGGGATCCAATGTGTGGCGTTGATGGTGAGACCTATGGTAACATGTGTATGTTAGATGCAGCAGATGTAAAATTAGATTATAGGGGTGAATGTGTTATTACAGAACCTGAACCAACACCTGAAC
>JBOEHF010000182.1:0-688 GCA_050633805.1 Candidatus Nitrosopumilus sp. | reverse complement strand
AACCTGAACCAACCCCAGAACCATCTATGAACATGCCTCTGGCAACTGGAACTCATACTGTAAACATTGCAGAGGGCTCTGCAGTTCCAGGATGTGAGGAAACAAACGAATGTTATTTGCCTTATTCAATTACAATTTCTACTGGTAATACAGTTCAATGGAATAATCCTGACTCTGCAGCACATACTGTAACAAGTGGAAACATTGTAGATGGTCATAATGAAATATTTGATTCTGGTTTATTCATGTCTGGTGAAACTTTTGAATTTACATTTGACGAGTCAGGAACTTATGATTATTTCTGTATGGTTCATCCTTGGATGACTGGTGAGATAATTGTTAATGACGTTGAGGAGATGGTTGTAATTGAAGATCTGACCCCTGAACCTGAACCACAATCATTATCATCTGCTACCATTGTTTCACTACCTGCTGGTTCTGCAGTTCCAGGATGTGAGGAAACAAACGAATGTTATTTGCCTTATGAAGTCATAATTTCTGCAGGCTCCTCTGTATCTTGGATTAATGATGATTCCGCAGCACACACAGTTACTAGTGGAACTGTGGATGCTGGGTTAACTGGAGTCTTTGATTCAGGTTTGTTTATGGCAGGAGAAACTTTTGAATTTACATTTGACGAGTCAGGAACTTATGATTATTTCTGTATGGTTCATCCTTGGATGACTGG
>JBOEHF010000181.1:0-2304 GCA_050633805.1 Candidatus Nitrosopumilus sp. | reverse complement strand
AATCTTGCAAAATATGTGATTCAAAATTGGAAGTTGAACACAGATGTAAATTTTGTAACGAACCAACAAGATTATTTTGTCATACATGTGGTGTGATGGCCGAAAAAATCATGCACCCAGCATGCATGGTAATTGATATGAACAACATGGTTTTACAAGTACATCAAAACTAATTTTTTATTTTTTAAAATTATGCATTGTGTCACTTTGTATTGCCACCATCTTATCAAGTGTGGCTTCAGTAATTTCAAAATGAACCAGATTTACTGTTCCAGGAGAATTTATTGAGACAGCAGCTTTGGTATCGACGACATTTCTGTAATGTATGTGCCATCCAGTCTTTTCTGCAGCATCATTTGTTACACATGCAAGTTTTCCGTTTGGCCTTTCAGTCAAGACATGATCTTGGTTAGGACATACGATGTTTGGCAGTATGAAAAACTGAGGCTGGTATTTCAGTGAGAATAATCTCGGATCACCATAACACACATCATCAGGCAAGCATTTTGCATATGCATCAAAAACAGTTACTGGAATCAGCATTGTTGCAAACAATACAATCATGACGATTCCATCCTCATACCGAATACCCCGAAGGTTACATGAAAAAGCATTGTACTTTTTGTTATTTCTGAGAATTTTTCCTCTTTTTTATTTTCATAACGACATATGCAAAAACGATAAATGCTGATAATGCAAGCCCAAACCAACCAAAAGTATTTTGAAAATCACCTAGAGTTTCGCCTGTTTGCAGGGATTGACGTGAAAATGTGGGATCATCTACTCTAAAATATTCATCACGTTCAATACAAGAACCATCTTCAAGTATTGAACCTGCTTTGCAAATATCCATCTTCTTTACTACACAATATCCATTTTTTTCAAATGATGGTTCTGGACATGGGGGAGAATTTCTGGTAGAACACTGTACGTGATCTTGGAAAAATGAGCCGGTGTAGCACGAGGGGATTGAGAAATAATCTTCAGAAAAAGATTTTTGGGTTTGAAAGGTTACAAAAATAACAATTAGCAATACCAACAAAAGCCTAGTTTTCATTTTTTTACATATCCTGTTCCATTACACCGCTTACAAGGAGGGATTTCCTTACTAGTGTATGTAGGCATAAAACCCATCCCTCTACAAGAAACACATGTTTCTTGGTTTGATTTTGTCTTTTTATTGTGATTATAGATAGTTGAAATTACGGCAGCAAGTAAAATTATTCCCAGAACAACAACAATGCCTAGATTGTATTCAAACATAATTTTTCTTTAGATGATTCAATTCTATATTTAAGATCATAGTATTTTTACTATGACTTGTTTTACCGAAATTATTTCATCAGCATCATGATATGCAATAACATATAGTGATGCATTACCATCTACAAAAGGAGTCACATCAGTAAGAATAAATGAATTTTCGGTTGTGTCATTAGATAAGTTTGGATTACAGCTTACACATCCTATTTCGTAATAAGATGCGCCATTGTAATTCCAGATAATATTTACAGTTACAGAAGAATCTTCAATTTTTAGTACATCTGTACTGATTTCCTGTAACGGTTGAGCATATACAGATTCAAAAATGGAAGCAACTACGACGGCAAATAAGAAAAATGCAAGGCTAATTTTGAACATATCTATTCTAAAATGTCCGGGTCTTGTCTCTTAACCATGTCGCATCATTTACACGAATATGAAATTCTTATGTCATGAATTTGGAGAGTTTGCAAATTATTCTTCATCAGACTCGTCTTCAAACTTTTTGTCAATCTCTTCTTGTTTTGCCTTGAATTGTTGGTATTTCTTATCCCATTTTGAGAGTACAATCCATTGTCTGATTCCTATGCCCAGCCAGACAAGAGAAATCACAGAAATTATCATTTGTGGAGGTTTTAGTAGTTTTGAAGGCTTTTCTTTGTCTAATAACTTGTCTTTCATATTTTCATATTCTGCTTGAGTAATTCTTCCTGAATCTAATTGACGTTGAAGTTTCTCTTCAAATCGTTTAGGAAAATCATCTCCGAAGGGAGAATCCAAGATGCTTGTAGTGACAAGGATTGCAAGAGGTGGAAGAATCAAAACAGAAATTATCATTATCATGAACATCTTTTTTGTTCTGCTTAATTGGAACATCATTCCGTCAAGAATCTCAAATATGTTATCACGTTGATTGTCTTTAGAGCTAGTCATTTTGTTTCTCCCTTGGAAATAGTTCTTCATATGGTTCTAAAACAGCTTTGAAGGTATCTCTTCCTTTCTCAGAAATCTTGTATTTGATAATAGTTTTGTTGCCCCAGG
>JBOEHF010000180.1:0-2080 GCA_050633805.1 Candidatus Nitrosopumilus sp. | reverse complement strand
TATCGCAAACGTTGATGCTTATTGTAGGTGCTACATATTACCTAACATTTACAGGCGTTCCAGGCACAGCAACGTACTACGCTCTGATTATGACAGTTTACACATGGATTGCAAAGGCAGCCTGGTTCTCACTAGGTTATCCATATGACTTCATTGTAACTCCAGTTTGGCTACCATCAGCAATGCTGTTGGATTTAGTATACTGGGCAACAAAGAAGAACAAGCACTCCTTGATACTGTTTGGCGGCGTACTGGTAGGAATGTCTTTACCATTATTCAACATGGTAAACCTGATAACAGTAGCAGACCCACTAGAAACGGCATTCAAATACCCAAGACCAACATTGCCACCATACATGACACCAATCGAACCGCAAGTAGGTAAGTTCTATAACAGCCCAGTTGCTCTCGGTGCAGGTGCAGGTGCAGTATTGGGATGTACATTTGCAGCATTAGGTTGTAAATTGAACACTTGGACATACAGATGGATGGCCGCTTGGTCAAAGTGGGACTAAAAATCCAACCTTTTCCTTTTCATTTTATTATCTTCCCCTAGAGTATTCTCTACAATTCAAAATAATTTTTTGAAAAAATCCCCTTGATACAAAATTTGTATTTAACCTATTTCGTGACTAGAAAAAAGTTAGTTCAAGATCAAATAATTTCACCTAATGATCTGATAATGAATTATGTGATACTGATTATTGAAACAAGTCTATAGTCAAATCTCAGTTGCTCCAAAACCATTCGTTAAATGGGCAGGTGGAAAACGACAATTAATCCCAATTCTAAATGAAAATTTACCTGAAACTTTTGGTACTTATTTCGAACCTTTCTTGGGAGGCGGTGCATTACTTTTTCATATGTTGACAGAAAGCCAGAGGCAAAAATGTAGTATCTCTGATTTGAATTCTGATCTTGTATTATCTTATACTACAATTCGTGATAGAGTTGAATCTCTAATCACTTCCTTGAAAAACCATGAAAAAAATTATCAAAAAGATTCTAAAACATACTATTATTCTGTTAGAGAAAGTAATCCTAGAAGCCAAATTGAAAAAACTTCGAGATTGCTCTTTTTGAATAGGACCTGTTTCAATGGACTGTACCGTGTTAACAGCAAGGGAAAATTCAATGTCCCGTTAGGAAAATATGCTAATCCCAATATTGTCAATGAAGATAATCTTCGTTCAGTTAGTGGAATTTTGCAGTCAAGCAAAGTCTCTATCAAATGTCGTGATTTCGAGGCTGTTTTGAGAGATTCCAAAAAAGGTGATTTGGTATACTTTGATCCTCCATATCAGCCAGTTAGTGATACTGCAAATTTCACTAGTTACACAAACAAGGATTTCACATATGATGATCTTAGTAGATTGGCAGAATTATGTAAGAATCTGGATTCTAAAGGGTGTAAGGTTCTCTTGTCAAATTCTAATTCAAAAGAAGTTGCAGATATGTTCTCATCTAAACCTTGGAAAGTAAGTAAAATCCGTGCAAATCGTTCAATTAATTCAAACTCCAAAAAGAGAACTGGACACTTTGAATTGTTGATTAAAAATTATTAGAAAGCTTCGAACGGGATCTGAACCCGTGACCTTTACATTACCAATGTAACGCTCTACCAGACTGAGCTACCGAAGCACAAATTCACCCTGTGGAAAATCCTTATAATTCTTCATTCTGGGCAAATTCACTCTAAACTGTTAAATTTCACTCAGATTTTTATCCTTTTGGAGGAGTAATCAAGCCTGGCCAAAGTAAGCACTTTGTGCTTTTGGACATGCAGGACTTAAGATCAAATAATGGGTGATCCTGTCTCTCAGGAGTTCGTGGGTTCAAATCCCACCTCCTCCATTTATCTTGGATTTTTGATTCCTCTAGCGTTTAGAACTTCATAAACATCTGGTAATGAGAATACAAATCCAACATGAACACAATCTTTCTCATCACAGAGCTGACAAAACAATTCACCTTTTTGAATTGCAACTTCTGCAATTCTATTTTTGATATTATCTTTTAGAACAACACGATCATCATCAATTGAAATTTTTTCAATCTTTGGAGCATATCTTGCAAAGGT
>JBOEHF010000179.1:0-1145 GCA_050633805.1 Candidatus Nitrosopumilus sp. | reverse complement strand
AATTAACTCATGATTGGCTTTATCACTAATTGATCTGTATGATTTCTATCGGGGGTGAAATGGCATAGCAACATTAGCAGATTACCAAACAATTGGAGATAGTGCATCTTTGGCAAAAATAGGTGATCAATCATTTACAATTACATTTGTAGAAGATTCAGATTATACGCAAGGTGAAAATATCACAAAAGGTGTAAAAATCACCACTAAGGAGATGTTTGAGATAGACGGAAATTATTGCAATAAATTCCACACAACACGTGTAGCAATAGTTAAAAAATTCAACAATGAAAAATTACGAGAAGATGTTAACATCAAGCAAATTCCTTTAGGACCAGTAAAATGCATCTCTGAAAAATCAGCATCAGGTAAGAATTTTTTTAATCTAGTAGATGCATAATATTGAATTGTGGAAAGGTTTTCCACCTTCTCTTCATTTCTTAAGAAAAGGGAATAAAACAAAAACCAATTCTGGTATGGCAAATATCTACTTAATACTATTGTGATTTTGTGAAGTTACGGGTTAAGTAGAAGAGAATTTTTTAAATCAATTACATTGTATGGAAAAGTATGATTCCCAAAGTGTCCCTTATTGTGGCCTTGTGCAGCATCCCCCTAGTTTTCATAATAATCACCCCTCAAACAGATGTTGACTGTCAAGGAAATGCAATGTGTCTAAAGGGTAAAGTCACAAAAATTGTAGATGGAGATACTCTAGATGTAGGAGATATCAGAATAAGATTGGCCCTTACATCTACTCCCGAATTAGGAGATATTGGAGGGATTGAATCAAAAATGTTTGTAGAAGAGAAATGCCCTGTAAATTCAGATGTGTTAGTGGATGAAGATGATGGGCAAATAGAAGGAAGCTATGGCCGAATAATCGGCAAGGTATTCTGTAAAGGTAATTTGCTCAATGAGGAAATTTTGAAAAAGGGATATGGGGAAATAGAGAGAACACATTGCTTTGAAAGTGAATTTCGAGAAGAATCCTGGGCTAAGAAATTTGGATGTTAATTACAGTGCCGCGGGCGGGATTTGAACGCGCGACAGCCCGGTCTTCAGCCGAGTGCTCTCCCAGGCTGAGCTACCACGGCACTTAGAAAAAAATGATTATGTTGAGGAATTAAAGTTTGTCTTTTCAG
>JBOEHF010000178.1:0-6108 GCA_050633805.1 Candidatus Nitrosopumilus sp. | reverse complement strand
CTGATGATCGTTACATCCAATCCTGGCGCAGTGGTTGGAGTTAATCACACAACAGGAAATCAAGTTACAATGCGTGAGAGATAATATCAAAATGTTGCAAGAATCTATTTCTCTTTTAGAAAATTAATGATGTCATTATTGCTTTTCATCCAGGTTTTCAGATATGCATGAGGTAGTCATCAACCATTCCATTCAGTTTAGGATCTGCATGAATTGCTTTTGAGTTGATCATCAAGATTATCTGAAATCACTTGCAATCCTTGGTTTGAGGTCTCAAGTTTTTTAATTGCCTCATCAGCAACCATGAAACATGTGCCACATTATCATAATAAAAGACACACCCAGATTATGAAAAGCTAGAAACTATTCTCAAAGGCTACCTGTTCTAAAGGTAATTGACCGCCACGTTGTGATGCATCTTCTGCTCTTTTACCAACTACTACCATCATAACTATCAAATGCTCGTCAGGTAAATTGATCACTTTGGCCAAATCATCGTACTCAAATCCCACCATAGGACAAGAATCCAATCCCATCTGTCGAGCTGCCAACATTATTGTTTGAGCTGCCATTCCACAAGAACGGACTGCTTCATCGCGTTGGTTCTGAGGATTGCCATCATACTTTCTCTCAAGTGATGCTTTCACAGTCTCTTGTTTTTCTGTTGGATGGTTCTTCCAGTATCGTAATGGTTCAGTCTTCCATGCAGTCATGTCGCCACATAACACCACTACTAAGGATCCATCCTTTGGTTGGGCCTGGCCTCTTGCTGCTACTGAAATCTTTTCTTTAACATCTTGATCAGTAACATAGACAAATCTCCAGTTTTGTTGGTTGTAACTAGTTGGAGCCAAAATCACGTGCTCCATTAATTTCTGGACATCCTCTGAACTCATCTTGTATGTACTGTCAAATTTTTTGATTGCACGACGAGTTTCAATTGCTTCAAAAACATCCATGAAACAACAACAAAAATTATGTAAAATAAATGAAACGAAAAGGCAGTTGAGCTTAAGATCAGCACTCAAAGCAGTGCAGATGACAGCTCTTCGCTTAAGATCAGTAACCTGAAGGTTTTCTGATGACAGCTGTTTGTCTTAAGGTCTGAAACGGTTGTTCTCAGACGACAGACTTGCCTTTTCTTAATACAACTAAGTGATTTTGATATTTAAGAGATGCCATCATTTTCTACTATTGAGAAATTACCTGAACAAATTCAGATAGTGTATTTATTAGGCCTGAGCAAAACGCAGATCGTCTTGAAGATTGCAGTTATGGGTATGGGCGTAGCTGGTTCTTATCTTATGGCCAGACTAAAAAATTCTGAACATGATGTTACTGGATATGAAAGAAATACAGAAGACAGACATGATTCGATCTGTGCATGGGGCACAATCAAACCAGTGCTAACAGAATTTTGCAAAAAGGTAGACAGGGATTTTGATGATTTTCTAATTCATGATGGAAAAAACATGCATGTGAAAATGAACAATGACATAAAATTTGATATCGGATTGCATGGAATGTGCACATATGACAAACTAGCACTGATCAAAGATTTCATCAAAGATTCAAAAATTATCTATGGGGAGGCACCAAAGCTTGAGGAATTAGAAAAAGAGTATGACATGATAGTTGACTGTACAGGTTTTGGCAGAGCATATTTGCCAAAAATGAAAGAGGATTTTTTCTTACCAACATATGAATACAAAGTAGAGTATAAAGACGGAGTACCATATGATGATTTTTACATTGAACCGTTTCCAGGAATGTCAGGTTATTTCTGGTATTTCCCACTAGGTGAGAAATGGGCCCACATTGGAGCAGGTGATTACAATAAACAGCACATCAAGGCAACTGATGAGTTCCTAAAGAAACATGGCGGCAAGGTTCTCAAAACAAAGGGTAGGCCAATCAGACTTGCAACTCCAGATAGATGCAAGCCATACTATTCAGGTAAAGTTGTAGGGGTTGGAGAGTCAATAGGTACTGTCTATGCACTATTAGGTGAAGGAATCATCCCATCAATGCAGTGTGTCGATATTTTTGTTGAAAACATGAATGATTTTGCAGCATATGAGAAGGCAGTTGAGAAACACTACAAGGTATATGCCAAGGTGTTTAATTTCGTTAGAGCAAAAATTCACAAAGACTTTAGTTTTATCAAGGCACTACCAGACTTTTTGTCAATCTTTTTCTATATGAAAAAGAACGAAGCAAGATTTGGAATGGATATTAAGATTTCAGATTTGCTCAAAGTTGCTAAAGCCTAAGAAAGACTAACAGATCCAAATCCTTCACGGTTTGTTCTATTTGATGCCATGTTGTAATCGTAAATTGTTTTAGAATAATCCTTGAATTCGTCTTTCATTGGATCAAGAGAATCTGCCAAATAAAATCCTGGACAGTCTCCAGTGAACTGGTATGTTGCATGTACTCTGGCCTTTCCTTGTTCATTTTCAAGCCAGCTAGAAAATGGATACAGGTAGCACACTCCAGGTCTGTCTGGATGCATAGAACAGCCGCCCTCACCATCTAAGAATCTACAAGAGATGTGAGTTCCATCATCAGCTTCTGTCTCATCGATTTTTCTTTTTAGATTAATTGTAGTCATTGTAGTTAATTGTCCTGATGGGCCAGGTTCCTGATATGTAACAGTTAGAGTTTCATTTTTTACAAAGTCTGAAGGTTTTTTGTATTTCAAACCTTTGCCAATAGTAATCAGATCATCAGATGTCAATGGTAATCTGCCTTGTCTGTCACAGCAGTTGTGGCAATCAGGCCAATAGCATTTCCACAAGATGTATTTTTTTTCAGAGTTTAGATAAGGGACATGAAATACAACGTCTTTCACTTTAATTGGGTAATCAGATACGTCAGTAATTTTTCCCAGCATAAAATTGCGCAATATCGGGTCAACATCCCAATCTTTCTGCAGCAAATCTAGTGATTCTTCAATTTCTTTTTGAGACAACTGATAAATTATAACATTGTCTGCAGATGTTATTAATGTTGAGTGAGAAAGGAAAGTATGCTTCAGCAACAGAAAACAGAAGATTTGTTTGGGCAGAAATTGTCTGGCCATTAATTTTGGAAATCAATGATGTTTCATTTTCACTAAAACAATTTCAAAACAAAAGAGAAAAAGTTTGCAAGGAAAAAAATATTACAATCTCAATCCCATCAAGGGGATTAGCATCATTGCTGCAAAAAGGGATTATTCTAAAAGAGGGTAACATCTATTCAATTCATTACAAGTTAATTCCTTACATGAGATTAAGAGCAGATTGTGATTATGCAACTGTAATTCATGAAGTCAGACTGAAATAATTACAACAAATGATTATATGCCAAATCATCAGGATTCATTCTAGTAGCCCGATAGTCTAGTGGTCAAGGATTCTGCCCTCTGGATCTCATGAATGGATAGGCGGAGACGGCAGTTCGAATCTGCCTCGGGCTACCTAAAAATTTCTAAAAACTATTATCGTGATGCTTGTGCGATTCTTTCTAACTCATGTTTCTTCTTTACAGAAGGTGCTGCAGGATCATTTGCTGCAGCTAACATGAGTTGTTCGGCCATATGTTCCTCAATTGGTTTTGGATTTGAGAAAGTTGCCTCTTTGATTGCATCTGCGATAAATCTTAGAGCCAGGTCGACTCTTCTGATTGGAGCAACATCTACTGAGACGTGGTAAACGGTTCCGCCATATACAATTCTAGTAGTGTCTTCGTTTGGAGCAGAGAATTCTACTGCTCTAACTAAAACTTCAACTGGGTTTTGTCCAGTCTTTAATGCAATAATATCAAATGATGTTCTAACAGTGTTGAGTAGTTTGGTTTTCTTACCAGTCATTCTACCAGTGTTCTTTGCATATTTTTTACCAAAGTGCATTGTTTTGTTGATAAATCTTTCAACAATGTTAACATCTGCTTTGTTGAATCTCTTCAAAGCTGAACGACCATAAGTGTATGGCAAGATTTGTTTTCTCAGAGAGATTGCAGTTTTTAATCCAGGATCTTTTACTTCGATATCAGACAAGTCCCATTTTCTAAATAGTAACAGGTTTTTAGTTTGAGCCATATTCTATCTCCTTGGTTTTTCCTTCTTACCAATTACTAATTCGTGTAATGCTGTACCGTTAACTTTGAAAACTTTGAATCTAACACCGGGAATATCTCCCATTGCACCACCTTGTGTTGCACCCATTCCTTGGATGTGTACTTCATCGTGTTCATCGATAAAGTTCATTGCACCGTCTCTTGGCAAGAATGCTGTTACGGTTTTACCATTTTTAATTAATTGAACTCTAACACATTTTCGAATAGCAGAGTTTGGCTGTTTTGCTGCAACTCCTACTTTTTCTAAAACAATACCACGTGCTTGGGGGGCTCCTGCAAGAGGATCAGCCTTTTTATCAATACCAAGTTTTCGTCTCTTGAAAGTTGAGATTGCCCATCTCTGTTTTTTCTTTTTAGTTGTAAGAACTCTGCCTGCAAATAATCCAAGTGGTGATTTTCTCATCCATTACATCTCCATTGTTGCCCTTTCAGGACTGTTAATCAATACACTACTAATATCAAAATATCGTTTTGCAAGCAGTCTTGCTTTTTCTGCATTTCTACCTTCTCTTCCAACCACAATTCCTTTCTTTCTTGCATCTACCATAACTACGGCCTGTTTTGTCCCATCAGTTCGTTTATTTATTTTTACTTCAGAAATCAGTTTTGAATTAAGTAAATTAGTCAAAAATTTTGCTGGATCTTCATCGAATTCGACTAGTTCAACATTTCTCTTTACAATATTTTGCAATGATTTGATATGAATGCCACCTTTGCCAATTGCAAGTCCCATTTTACCAGTATTAACTACAAAAATTACTCTGTCTTGTTTCTCATCTTCGACGCAATCTCTGGCTGTTGCACCAGTTACATTTTGGAAAAGAGACATCATTCTCATTTGATCTGTTGTAAGTTTGATTGATTGCGTCATAATAATTCCTATTTATCTCCGACAAAAAATGTCTCATTTAAACTTACATTCAAGGAACTAAATTTAATCATTTTTTTCCTCAGCTTGTGTATCTTTTAAAATTGATTTGATGTTAGCATCGTCGATGGACGCAAATGAAATTGTTGAAATTCTAAATTGTAAGCCACATAATCTACCTAATGCGACTGATGTTCCTTGAAAGTTTACTAAAGGTATTTTTTCTTTTTTTGCATCTGATTCAATTTGCTCAATCATTTCTTTCTTTACGGATTGAGACAATACAATTAGCTTGGAATTTTTTATAGAGTTCAAAACTTGTTTACTGCCCATAGTTAAATTATTCTCTTTACGAGCATCTTTCAATGATTTTTCAAGTATCTTACTCATGTGTTTTCCTTAAGACGATCGTCTTCTCAGGGCTTTATAGGTTTATTGAAAAATTAAGCGTGTAATGTTAAAAAATCAGTTTAGAAAATCAAATAGTGAACCCAAAGTTGAAATTGCAATACCTACTTCATCAAAAAAGTTAGCAGGTTTTTGTTTTTCAAAATTTATTTTCTCAGGTAATGCAGATTCAGAAACAAAGGTTTTTTCAATCTTTGCGTAGGAGGTGTCATCAGGTAAATCAGAAAATGACGACATGGCAATCTTTAGATTTTTTTCAGCTGTTAGATAATTTGGGTTTTGGTTCAAAACTTGTTTGTACAGGAAAATTGCATCATCCAAGTATCCCAAATTTGCAAGGGCATTTGCTTTGTTGTTTTTTGCAGGAAGGAAATTTGGATCAATCTTGATAGCATGATCATAGAATATTATTGCCTCTGAAAAATAACCTAATTTTCCTAATGCAGAGCCTTTGTTTACAAGAATTTCAATATCATCAGGATTCTCAATCAAGGACTCGTTAAAGAAATTCAATGAACTATCAAATTTACACAATCTATACAATGCAGGTCCCATTCCATCATAGTAAGAAATGGTATCAGTGTATGTACTTGAGTCACATTTTAAATTAATTTGATTTAGTAATTTCCCTAATTCTATATCTTCAACAGTTAGATTATTTTCTTTTTTGATTTCATAATTTGTGTCTGCAACAGGATCTTCTGCAACAG
>JBOEHF010000177.1:0-3829 GCA_050633805.1 Candidatus Nitrosopumilus sp. | reverse complement strand
TTGATCGGCTTAAAGAATTTAATCAAATCGACAATAGACATGTCTTGAAAGTACTCACACTAGATGATTTTGACCTAAAAGGTAAGACAATTCTTTTTTTAAGAGGCGGTATGAATTATCCAATAGATCCTGAAGCATTGGAAATTTTAGGAGCATTGGTACTTCATATCACTGGAGAAAAACTACCAATGATCAAAGTATTGGAAGAGGCTGCAATAAAATACAAATCTAAATAGCAGACTTACAAGCAGGGTTTGGACATTTCTTTTCTTCAGAGGATCCTAGATGAACATCATTGCCACATACATTACAGTGAAATTTCTCCATAGGATCAAATAGTTTCAGATACATTGTTGTAAAGTTCTGTGCAATGTTTCTTGCTAAACCAGAATCACATAATTCATTAAAGAAGATTTCAGTGTCATCAATTATCCAAGAAGGATCTATATCACCATTTGATTTTAGCAGCTCAAAAATTTCATCATTTGTGAATTTAGCATCAACATCATTGAATTTTTCAAAGATGATTTTTCTAATTTGGAGTGCAATTGGTGTTGCAGGAGTAAAATTACTCATGCTAGTACAGATTTGCTGCCTCTTCTTTTAGTTTGTCCACACCTTCAGCATCTTTTAGATTCTTACCAATGTAGGTATAAAGAGCAGATTTGAGCACCTTCAAAGAAAGCAATGCACATTTGATTCGGACCGCCTGTAGATGTTCAAGGCCTAACTCACCTAGAACATCATTTTTCTCAATAGATCTTGCTTCTTCAAGACTCTTACCTTTTGTAATTTCAGTCAATACTGAAGAGCAGGCCATACAGATTGCACATCCTTTTCCATGAAATTTAATGTCAGTAACTTTGTTTTCATCAATTTTCATATCAATGTCAATACTATCACCGCAGAGAGGATTAGAGTCATGGAAAGTTACATCATGATTTTCAATTTCACCATAGTTGATAGGATTTCTTGAATAATCAACTATCATCTCATGATAAATGTCTGCGTTGCTACTCATAATTTGAACACCTTTGCCACAGTATTAAGTGAATTTACCAGAATATCAATGTCTTGTTTAGTGTTGTAAATGTAAAAACTAGCCCTTGAGGTTGCAGCAACATTTAGTCTCTCCATCAATACTTGTGCACAGTGATGGCCAGATCTAACTGCAATTCCTTCCTCATCAATAATTTGAGCAACGTCATGAGGATGAACATCTGCAAAATTAAAGGAGATCACCCCACCTCGTTTTGAAATATCTTTGGTTCCATAGATGTTCAGTCCTTTTACTTGAGATAACTTTTCAATAGCATATTTCGTTAATTCAACTTCATGTTCTCGTACATTATCCATTCCAATTTTGGTAAGATAATCAATTGCAGCACCTAAACCTACAACGTCTGCAATGTTTGGAGTCCCTGCTTCAAATTTGTAAGGCAAGTCATTCCAGGTTGTCTCATATTTGTGAACCTCTCTGATCATATCACCACCGCCATGAAATGGACTCATGGTTTCAAGAACTGATTTTTTAACCCACAAAACTCCAATTCCAGTAGGTCCAAGCATTTTATGCCCAGAAAATGCAAAAAAGTCACATCCTAATTTTTCTAAATCGACTTTCATGTGAGGTACTGCTTGTGCACCATCAACCAGTGTAAGAACTCCTGCGGCTTTACATTTCTCAATAATTTTTTCAGCATCAGTAATTGTTCCAAGAACGTTTGACATTAGACTAAAAGTTACGAGTTTGACTTTTCCGGTTGCCAAGTACTTGTCCAAGTCATCTAAAATTAATTCCCCATTATCACCCATTCCAATGTATTCAAGTTTAGCATGTTTTTCTTGAGTAACAAGTTGCCATGGTACAATGTTGCTATGATGCTCATATTCAGTGGTAACAATAATGTCACCTTCATTGATGTGAGGCCTACCCCAAGCATATGCAACTAGATTAATTGCCTCTGTAGTTCCCCTAACAAAAATAATTTCTTGACGATTCTTTATGTTTACAAAGTTTGCAATTTTATCTCTTGTTTCTTCATAAGCCTCAGTAGCTTCTTCAGCCAAAGCATAAACTGCCCTATGGATATTTGCATTATGATTTTGGTAATAATCAGTAATAGAATCAATTACTTGATTTGGTTTTTGAGTTGTAGATGCATTGTCAAGATAAACAAGTGGTTTGTTATCTCGTACAGTTCTTTTTAGAATTGGGAAATCATTTCTAACATTTTCAAAGAGAGATTCTGTACTTTGCATATCTTAAAGCTCCACGTAAATTTCGTTAGCGTCTATTTTAACATTGTATATCTTTAGAGGGGTTTCAGCAGGTAGATTTTGGGGTTCACCGTTTTCTAAATTAAAGACAGAAAGATGTAATGGGCATCTAACCCCTTCATCACTTAGAAAGCCAGTAGACAAGTCAGCATCAGCATGGGTACATATCAAATCAGTTGCATGGATTTTTCCCTTGAGATTTGCTATGAGGAGTTTTTTATCTTCATGAACAAATCCAAAAAGTTGACCTTCTTTTACCTGCTCTGTACTGCAAGCTTTAATCCATTCAGACAAAATATCACCTGTACTTGTAGTGTTGTTCTATTTCAGAGTCTTCGTTGTAACGAGTTTCCTCAATTTCAACAAACTTTGTTAGTTCATCATCAGTGTTAATTGTAAGTTCTTTGTTATCCCATTTTGATTCAATAAGATATGCAATCCATGCTCTAACTTGGAAAGACATTTTTCTTGAAAGAGGTTCTAAGAATCCTTCAACAATTGTTCTTTCAGCTTCTTCATGACTAAGACATCTAGTTTTCAAATAGAAAACTTGTTCTTCATCGATTTGTGCAACAGATGCAGAGTGGGTAGCCTTTACATCATTAGTAAAAATTTCCAAACCAGGAATTGCATCTGATTTTGCATCTTTATCTAATAAAATTGAACGTCCTGACAAAAATGAATTTGATTTTGCAGCATTCTCTTTGATTCTAATCATTCCCTTGAATAGAGATTTTGATTTGTTTCTAAGAATTGATTTTTCGACAACCCTACCTTCAGTTGCAGGACTTTCATGGTTAACATTAGTTTGAATATCAAATGATTGCTCATTGTTTCCAAAGATTACTTCAGAATCATTAGATGACGCACCAGTGCCATTTAGGAAGTACTCAATTTTGTATCTAGATAGCATTGAACCAAATAATCCAGAATACCAATTAACTTTGGCATCTTGGGCCAAGTCTGTTCTTCTAGTTGAAAAGGCTACAGCATGTTGATCAATCATTTGCAATGTAGTGACATCTAGATGAGCATTTGCTCCAAGACTAGTATTCATCAATTCTAGATATGCTTGCTGTGTTTGAATGTTTGGTGAGTATAATTCTTGAACAACACTTGCCTTGCTGCTCTCATCTGCAAATATTATATTTCTAGAAATGGTTGAATGACCATCCTCAGACAGACAAGTAAAGAAATGGATTGGTTTTTCCACTATCAAATTACGGGGGATGTGAAGGAATATTCCTGAATTAAAAGCGGCATTATTTAGAGCAGTGAACTTGTCTTCTTCAGATTTTGAAGCCTCTAGTGCTTTTTTAACTAATTCTGAATTATTTTTTATTGCATCAGATAAGGAAGAGATTACAAGTCCTTTTGATTTTAGATCATCAGGTAAGTTGATTTTTACAATATTAGTTCCGATTTGAATAATACAAATTTCATTTTCTAGCTCACCCAATCTTTTTGTTAAGAAACTAGGGATTGTTTCTGCAGTAGCTGTAGATAGAGAAACTTTTTCAGGGTCCATCTTTTTTGCATCAGTGTATTT
>JBOEHF010000176.1:0-2428 GCA_050633805.1 Candidatus Nitrosopumilus sp. | reverse complement strand
TTGCAAGAATTGTTTCAAGACATAGTGGTTCTTTAGTTACTAATACTGCAATATTTTTCTGTGAATTTGTTTCATGATGAGTACTTACATCCATTTTCTCTTTCTTAGCAAGAATTTGAATGTCTGAATCAAATTTTTTCACATCAATTGCCTTTGAAAAAGAAACTTCTAGATACATACCAAAAAGACTTTTGATTACATTTTGATTTACTTTCTCAATGTTTCCACCTTTAGAAAACGCAAAATTGGTAAATGTAGCTACAATTCCCTCTCTGTCCTTACCTACAACTGTAATTCCTACTACTGTCTTTTTCATGACTTTGTTTGCTGAAGATTTTCTCATTATTAATCATTCACAGAAATTTAATTGGTGCGGGAGGTGGGATTTGAACCCACGAAATCCTAAGATATAGGGTCCTAAGCCCTACGCCTTTGACCAGGCTGGGCGACTCCCGCAACGGATTTGCCATTAAACACAAATTTATCTATTATTGAACAATATCGTGGCAAAGTTTTTTGGAACAAATGGAATTCGTGGAGTCTTTGATGAAAATTTTACACTAGAATTTGTTCATGATATGACACTAGCAATTGGAACGTATTTTGGTAAAGGCCCAGTATTGATAGGATATGATGGACGTGATTCTAGTCCCATTATCTGTAAAGTAGTTGGTTCAGCATTAAATTCAATAGGAATTGATTGCAATGTTGCAGGACTTGTGCCAACTCCTTGTCTGGAATATGCAGTAAAGAGTTTGGGTTATTCTGGTGGGATAATGATTACTGCATCTCACAATCCTCCGCAGTACAATGGAATCAAACCATGTGCAAAAGATGGAGTAGAGATTTCGCGAGAAGATGAATTAGTTATAGAGGATATCTATTTGGAAAAAAATTGGCTCAAAAAACCTAATTCGTGGGGAACAATCGGAACTGAAAATACTGCAATTGAAACCTATTTGAAAGGAATTTTTTCACATATTGATTCTAAACTAATAGAATCAAAACATTTCAAAGTTGTTTTAGATTTGGGTAATGGTGCACAAGCAGTTTCGGCACCGAACTTTTGTGAATTACTTGGATGTGAAACGTTTCTTGTAAATCCAAACATAGATGGTAGTTTCCCAGGACGTGGTTCTGAACCTACTCCACAAAATCTTTCTGAACTTTCAAAAATTGTAAAAGAAAATAATGCAGATGTAGGAATTGCATTTGATGGTGATGGTGATAGAAGTATTTTCTGTGATAATAATGGGGATATTTTAACTGGAGATAAATCTGCACTAGCACTCACTCAACACATTCTAAAGAAAAACCCAAATTCAATTGTAGTAACATGTTTGAATTCTGGTTCTAACATTGAGGTTTTATCTGAGAAATTTGATTCTAAAGTAATTAGAACTAAAGTCGGAAGTGTTGAAGTTTCTAGAAAAATGGTTCCAACTGATGCACTAATTGGATTTGAAGAAAATGGCGGTTACATGTATGGAAAACATAATCAAGTCAGAGATGGTTGTATGACTTTGGCATTAATGCTTGACTTGCTGGCCACATCTGGAAAGCCCCTTGCAGATGAAATTAATAATTTGCCTACTTCTTTTACTACTAAAGACAAAGTCTCATGTTCTACTGATAAAGTTCCTATTTTGATTTCTACTCTAAAAGAGGAATTTCCAAGTTCTGACACGTCTGATGGTATCAAGATAACAATTGATTCCAAAAATTGGGTGATGATTAGGCCTAGTGGAACAGAGCCAATTGTAAGAGTGTATGCTGAAGCTGAAAGTCAGGAGAAATTAGATACTTTGATGTCTGAATATCTTGAAAAAGTAAGTTCCATTATTTCCAGATAACACTTTTAAAACCAAACGCAACGATGGATAGAATGGAGAATGAACCCCTAGGGTGACGAAGTATGGGAAAAGCATATTATGTTAAATTTGAGACGCCAGAGGACCTCGTAAATCCAATCTTAGAGGCTGTAAGAGTATCATCAACTAGCGGTAAAGTAAAGAAAGGAACCAACGAAGCAACCAAGGCAATTGAACGTGGTACTAGTAAACTAATTGTAATTGCTGAAGATGTTGAACCACCAGAGGTAGTAGCCCATCTTCCAATTCTATGTGAGGAACAAGGTGCAGCATATGCATTTGTACCAAACAAAGATGAATTAGGCAAATCATTAGGTATTGATATTACTTCTGCCGCTGCAGCAATTTTGGATGCTGGTGATGCACAACACATTGTAGACCAAGTTGTATCATCCATTGCTAAAATTAAAGGCGGTAAGAGTGAAGAATGAGCGCAACTGAAGAAGTAGTTCAATCTGAAATTATTCAAATTGTTGGTAGAACCGGTATTGCTGGTGAAGTAATTCAAGTTAGAGTTAAAGTTCTTACAGGTAAGGATAAAGGAAGAATTCTTACAA